>JAJPKG010000225.1 GCA_021323815.1 Pseudomonadota bacterium | reverse complement strand
GTCCAGCCAGTCGTCATCGTCGCGAGCAGCACGGCTGGGGCGTTCGGGCGCGCGGGTGGCGTAGTGCGAATCAGGGTCGTCGCGGCGGTGGGTGACGCGCTCCATCTCGCGCTCTTCCACATCCGCTCGGCGGCGCATGCCGGGCAGTGGGCGCGGCGCGGGAACACCGTCGCGGGGCGGCGACCAGTCGGGGGCGCGGCGGCGTTCGCCTTCACGCGGCGCGTCTATGTCACGCCAATCAGGGGCCGGACGGCGTTCCATCTCGCGGCGGGCGGGCAGTGGCAGCCGGGCAGGCGATTCTTCGCGCTCCTCTTGATGCGCTTCGCGGCTGCGCCCGTGTTTGCGGCGCACGCCCTGGCGCAGGCGGTCCACCATGCCGGTCAATTCCTGGGCATGTTGCTCAGCTTCCTGATTGAGATCCACCAAACCGTTCGCTTCCGCCATCAGTTGGTTCACCGATGCCTGCAAGCGGCGATAGACTTGATGGGCCTGTTCGGCGGTCATGGCGACTTGCTTTGCGCTGGCAACGACGTGGTCGGTGATGCTCGGCGAGGGGCGGCGCGCGCCGGAATCGGATGCGAGCACCTGGGCCAGATGTTTGAGGTCACTGGCGCACTGGTCGAGATCTTCAGTGACGCTCTGCAAAGCGCGCACCCCTGCGATGGCCCCATGCATGGATGATGCCTGGCGCTGTGCCCGCTGCGCTTGCGCCTGCATCCCCGCGCGCAAGGCTTGAGCGGAACGTTCCGCCTGGCGCACCTCGCGTTCCACCAGCGTCGCCACCTGCTGCAAAGCCGGCTCCCAGCGCTTTTTCGCCAGCCACACCACGCCGCCCACCACGCATATCCCCGTCAGCGCGGCTACGCCAACGATCTGCGCCAGCCCATCTGTCATGCTCGCCAGCGCCGGGCCGTAATGCCCGCTAAAAAGTCCGCTCAGCATAGAATGCGCCCAATCCTTTGGCATGCCATCTCACGAAGAACGGCGCATTCTCGCCGCCCGTCGCTCGCGCGCCGCCGGGATGGAAGGAAAAAGCTGTGCGGTGCGGCGGTCGCGTGGTGACGCTTCCTGCGTCCTGATCGCTGATAGTAGCATCTTGTTTGCCCAAATGCAAGCAGCAGACAAGAAGCCTCATTCCTCCTCATCAGTTTCGGCGGTGGGGCCTTCGGGGTCGCCGATGACGACAAGGGGCTGGCCCTGGTTGACGGCCTGTCCCTTGTCGGCCTTGACGGCGCGGACGACGCCAGCGCGAGGGGCGAGCAGATCGTTTTGCATCTTCATCGCTTCGAGGACGGCCACCCGCTGGCCGCGCTCAACGGTGTCGCCGGGGGCGACGAGGACGCCGACAACCAGGCCGGGCATGGGGGCTTTCACCGTGACCTCGCCGCTTTCGCCGTGTCCGCGCCCCAGGCTGGCCAGGGCATGGCGGCGTTCGTCCACCACCTCGGCCACCAGCGGCACGCCGTCCATAAAGACTTCAAAAGGCTGGCTGTCACCTTCCACCGGCAGCGGGCGCGCAAAGACCTCAAAGGAGCGCGTGCCCACCAACAGGCTGAAATGCCCCGGATTCACCTGCGCGCGATCCAGCGCCAGGGGAGTGCCGTCCAGGCTGGCGCGCCAGCCCTGCCCATCTTGCTCGATCTCCACCATATGCTGGTTGTCGCCAACCGTCACGCGATAGCGCATCGCCCATAGCTCCTTCAGCGGAAGCACACCGTTCCGCAAATCATCTTCATCGGCTGATTTGATTATGCATCACGCGAGGACCGGCTGAAAAGAGGGCGAGGGGCGCGGTCTTTCCGCGCCCGTGATGCTCAGTGCACCCTGACAGCATTCATTCAGCCCAGGCCGCGTCGTTGGGGGGAATGCGCTGCTGGGCCGGCGCAGCCTCGCGGGGGCGATAGCGCCCGGAGTCCATGCCCCAGTCGAGGTTGCCGCGCATCCAGGCGCGCAGCACGGCGACGTAGTGACGCGCGTCGGCATAGACGCTGGCCGGCGTGAAGACGGGCAATCGCTCTTCCAGATCGAGGAAGCGGCACACCTCGGCGTCATGCATGGCGGCGGCGCGGAAAATGGCTTCCTGCAAGGTGCAGCCGTCGCGGTGGCGAATGGTCAACACCAGATTATGCACATCGCCGCGCCGCATCTCTTTTTCCAGCGAGATAATGTCATTCGACCAGCAGACAACATTGTTGGCCATCGCCGTGAGATCTTGCACGACGGGATGCATGCGGGCGACATCGGGCCAGCGCAGATGCTCGGTCACGTCGATGAGATCGACATCGGTGATGAGTGCGCCGGTGAGCGGGCGATAGTGGATGTAATCCGCGACGGTGGGCACGACGCCCCGCGCCCGATTTTCCGCTTCCCACACGCAAGCATCAAAATAGTCTTCGGCGTCGCGCAGAAATCTCGCCTGCCAGGCAGCGGTGGAACGCGCTCGCATGCGCTGCCACACGTCGCGCAGGCTTTGTTCCAGCGGACCGGGGCACGGGGCCACATCAGGATCGCGCAAGATGGCTTGCAGGATGGCGAAATACGCCTGCAAGCGGTCGGGATCTTTGCCGATGCCGCCTTCATCACACTGATCATCCAGCATAAAGAGCCAGACATTCCAGTCAACGACAATGCAAGCTTCATCCAGGCCGGCGTCGGGATATGCCCGCGCGGCCAGCCAGCCGAACTTTGATGCGGCAAACCGTTCCAGCGCCGTGTCGCCTTGCACCAACTGAAATGCGCGCACCCAGTCGAGCGAGTGACGCTGGATGGCTTCCACATGGGGATTGACTGCCGAGGGAATGGGACAATGCAACGGGGGTTTGATGAGGGATTCCACTGAAAAAAACTCCTTAGCACGCTGAGAAACGCAATCCGTGTTTCACCGTCAGAGCCTCATGCCAAGACGGGTCGCCAGGTACAGCAGCCTACTGTTTCCCTGACGGCATGGTTGATGATAGCAGATCGGCAACACAAGGGCAAGCGCGAGGTTTGGCACGTTGTATGCATGAGATGGTCACGCATAGGATTCATTCCGATGGATCACGAACAAGCATAGGCAAGGAGGCCGGAGATGAAACGAACGATTGTGACAGGCGCGCTGCTGCTTGGGATGGCGGCGCTGGCCGCGATGGGCGGCATGATGCTTTATAGCGCCCATCGCATGGGCATAAGCGATCAGGTGGAAATGCATGGCGCGATGACGGTGCTGCCCTCACGCGCTGAGCCATATCGCATTCTGCACACGCTGATTATCGGGCCGGGACAACTGCTGCGCATTCAGCCCGGCGCGCGGCTCGAATTCGCCTCAGGCGCGGCGCTGCGCGTGCAGGGCGGCACATTGGCGGCGGAAGGCACGGCGCGCAGGCCCATCATCTTCACGGCGCTGGGCGATCCTACCATGGAGCGTGGCGGCCTGGTGGTAACTTGGCCGGGCATCCAGATCGCGGCGGGGCGCGATGGCTCGCCGGGCCACGCGGAACTGGCGGGCGTGACCATTCGCTATGCCGGCAACAGCGCGAGCGGGGCCGGCATCACTTGCCACGCGGGAACGCTGACGCTGGTGAACAGCACGCAGAGCGACAGCGCCGGCCTGGGCCTCAGCGCCGATGCTGCCTGCGTGGGTGAGGTGCTGCACACGACCTTTCTGCGCAACCTGGGCGACGCCGCGCGCATCGCCAGCTCTGTGCTGCGCTTCACCGATAACAATGTGACGGGCGAGAGCGTGCGGTTGCCTGTGGGACGGTTCGTGCCGCACTCCGGCAAGGGTGGAACGCAGCCGGGGGTGTGGACGGTGCAGGCGAATGATGTACGATAAATGAAGAGTGTGAGCTGATTCATCATCCGCGCGGCGTGGCGGCATGGCAGGGGATGATACAATGCAAGCGTGAGAGCGTTTTCAAGATCGCGCTCGTGGAGAAGCTTGCATGCAGCAATACGAACCCTTTTCCCTTCAGACGACGCCTTCTGATCAGCCGGCACCAGCCCAGAACGCCGCGCAGCAGCCCACGCCGGCCATTCCCGGCCAGATGCCAGCGGTCGTTCCCCCGCCGATGCTCTATGCCCCGTCCGGTGCACAGCCGGTGTATGGCGACGTGTTCCCGCAGTTCGTGCCGCCGCCGGATGCCGCAGTGGTGATGATCCACCTCACGCGCGTTTTCGGCACGCAGGTGGCCGTGAATAATCTGACGCTGGCGGTGCGACGCGGCGAGTTCTTCGGCTTTTTGGGGCCGAACGGCGCGGGCAAATCCACCACCATCAAGATGTTGATCGGTCAGTTGCGGCCCTCGCAGGGAACCGCATGGGTCGGCGGCTGCGACGTGCAGCGCGAGCCGTTGCGCGCTCGTGCCCTGATGGGCGTGCTGCCTGAACAGATGAATCTGTATGAGCGGCTGACGGGGCGCGAGTTCTTGAATCTGGCCGGCAATCTCTATCAGGTGCCGCGCAACGAGATCAAGGGCCGTGCCAACGCCCTGCTGGATGTGCTGGCGCTGAGCGGCGACGCCGACAAGCTGATCGTCGATTATTCCGTCGGCATGCGCAAGAAAATCGCCCT
>JAJPKG010000449.1 GCA_021323815.1 Pseudomonadota bacterium | reverse complement strand
GCTGATTGCTGCGCCGTTTGCCGCCCAATTCGCCGCCTATAGCCTGGGCTGTGTGTTTTTGCTGCAAGTGCCGGAACAGCGCGGCGGCACCGGCGAAGAGCGCGTCTTGCCCCTGCGGCATATCATGCTGGGGCTGCGCGCCACCCGACGCGACCCCCTGCTGCTGGGATTGCTGGTCCTCAGCGCCCTGGTGGAGTGTGCCTGGACGACAACCAACTATTACACCCAGCTCTATATGCATGTGCTGGGCTATTCGCTCTCGGTGGTGGGTGTGCTGGTGGCGCTGGCCCTGGCGACCAGCGTTGCCTTCACCGCGCTCACCCCGCGCCTGATGCGCCGTTTGCCGGGACGGTGGCTGGTGCCGGGCTGCTTCGCCGCGCTCGTCATCGGCTTGCTGCTCCTCAGCGCGCCCCAGCCCGCCATGAGCCTGCTTGGCTATCTGCTGCTTTTTCCCGCTTCGGTGGCGGTGCTGACGCCCGCGCTGAGCACCTACATCAATGCCCGCTGTCCTGAGGCACAACGGGCGACGGTGCTGTCCTTTCAGACAGGCATGTTCAGCATGGCGATGATCGTGCTCTTCCCGCTGTTTGGTCTAGGCGTGGTCACCCTGCCGTTCGCGCTGGTCTATCGCCTGATGGCGCTGGGGCTGAGCGGGAGCGCGATCGTAGTTGGGTGGCTGTTGTGGCCACACCAACCATCTGTCACGGCTTAGGTTGAGCAGATTGCAGCGATGAAACCATGTGAGTGGCTTCTGACAGCGTAGCACCGCTCTCGCCACGATAGCGTTTGATGGCTTCAATCGTTTTGCCTTGTCCAACCAGTTGCTTGACTTGATCCGATGGGGCTGCCACATGACGCCCTTTAGCGCGGTACATTCTCAGAGACGTTATGCTGATCAGCAGCAAAGCGAACGCAAGAATCAGACCTTCTACCAACGGCCAAACCGCAAAGGCAAGGACAAAATGCATCGTTGCTCTCCTTTTTCACTCAGCAGAGGAGCCTTCGCTCCCCCTCATCTTTTACTATTATCAATAATAATAAAAGATGGGGCGACGAGTCAAGAGTCGATAGCCCTTTGTTCTATGATGCGATACACTGCCTAAGAAGGGAGTGCCATGAAACTCAAGCCGGCTGAGATCTTGCTCCATCCCCTGCGGTTGCGCATTTTGGCTACGCTGGGAAAGGATGGCCCGCTCACCACCGCTGAAATTGGCAAGGCGTTGCACGATGAGCCGATTTCGTCACTCTATCGTCATCTGCACATCTTGCGCGAAGCGGGCTATATCCGTGTCACAACCACGCGCGTGATTCGTGGGCAAGAGGAAAAGACCTATGCGTTGACGCATCCCGCTTTGCATCTTTCTGATGAAGCACTCGCGCAGGCATCGAGCGACGATCTTCTGCGGTTTGTCGCCACGCTCATGGCGGATTTGCTGGGTGCTTTTTCAGACCGCCTCGCGCAACAACCCCCACCTGAACTACGCGACATCGCATTTCTAGAGGCCATTGGTTATCTGAGTGACGAGGAATACGCACGGCTCATCCGTTTGCGCAACCGTGTTATCAAGTGGATAACCACAAATCCCCCAACCCCAGAGCGGCGACGCAGACGCGTTGCTTTTTTCGCGTTGCCAGAACCTGAATCCCCTTCCTCTTGACATACACTGTGCCCTGTTCGGCGTGGGGGCGCTACCTCCGCGCCACTTTGCCGGCGATGACCACCACGCTGAGGATCAGCAACAACGCGGTGATCAGGAAAAAGGCCGTGAAACTGGCTGTCGTCGGCGCGCCCTGAATGTAGAGGATGAAGCCGAAAATCGGCGGCGCGGCGGCGTTGGCAACGCCCGTCGCCAGATTGGCGAAGGCCATATACTTGCCGGCTTCATCCAGCGGCACCAGATCGCCCACCAGTGCTGTATCCACGCTTTGCACGACGGCGATGGATGAAGCATAGATCGACGCCACCACCAGGAAGATGGGATAGTCCCCGAACGGGCTGAAGGTGCCGAGTTGCGGCACGGCGGGGAAGGTCAGGCACATCAGCGTTGCCATGATGACCGCGCCAATGATCAGATCGCGCCGCCCGATGTGATCTGACAGCAGACCACCCCCGACGGCGAAAACCACGCTCACCAGCAGCGCAACGGCCCCAAACGTTCCCTGCGAGATCAACGCCTGGGATTGATTTTGCCCCAGCACGGCTTCCAGATAATAGAGGTTATAGGTCTGGAAGTTCGACAGCCCCATATAAATGAGGAATGAGCCGAAGATGAACCAATAGAAGCCGCCGCGCAGGGGGCGCAGGCGAAACATATGGCGCAACGCCGCGAACAGGTGAATGGGCGTGATGGGCATGTCGGTTTTGTCATAGGGCCGCATCGCCAGCACGTTGATAATGGTGGTGCCGACGAACATCACCGCCAGCACGATCAGCGCCATCCCCAACTGCTCATGGCTCAGCAGCACGTCGATGACCACGAATCCCAGCGCCGAGCCTATGATGGTGAAAAGTCCCTGCAAACCGGCGCTGATGCCGTGCTGGCTTTCGGGGATAAAATCCGCCAGGATGGGCTGAAACGCGCTGGCCGAGATATTGGAAAGCATTTGCATGCCGACATAGGATGCGAAGGCCAGAGGCAGCGTTACCGGGAAAAAGACGCCCAGCAACAGAAACGGCACGGTCAGCAGCGCGCCGATGAGCATGATGGGCGCGCGTCGCCCGAACCGCTGCGTGGTGAAATGATCGCTGATGATGCCCGCGATGATGTTGACGATGATGGCCACGCCGATGCCCACGCCTTCGGTCAGCCCCAGATAGAGATCTTTGCTGGCGGGCGAGGTGACGCTTTCGATCTGCGCCGGCAGAATGATGGAGTTGAATGAGAGCCACAGCGCGTTCGCCCCCAGCATATAGATGCTGGTACCGATCAGCGCGCCCAGTGGCAGCTTGCGCATCGGCGGTGAGGGAACAGCGACAGCGGCGGGGGGATCAACCGGTACGTCCATTGAAGATGCTCCATTGCTGCGTATGCCGCATCGGCCTCATTGACCGGAATGAAGCGATACGGTCAAGCATATTATCCGCTATTTTGGGACCACCTGTCATGGTATGCTGCATAGAGACCGATTTTCATTGAAGGTCGCTGGCATGCCTGCCCGATTCATTCCGTAGGGGCGCTGGCATGCCGCGCCCGCCAAATGCCTCGAAGGGTGGTGAGATTGATGCGCGGCACGGCAGGCTGGGTGGCCTTGCGCGACCGGGCGCATGAGGCTGGCAGCGCCCTGCGGCGAGCGTGGCGCGCAGAGGTGCATCTGCGCCATCCCGTGTGGGGGCCGGTGATTGCCGCGCTGGCAGCCGTATGGCGGGCGCTGCGCTGGGCATGGGGATCGGTCGTCATCGGCGGCATCATCATCACCGTCGTTGTGTCGTTGATCGTGCTCGGCACGGCAGGCTTTCCCCCGCCACAACGATGGGCAATCACGCGGCTGGTGCTGGCGCATCCGGGTCAGACCCTGTTGCTTGTGGCGCTGCTGCTTATGATCGCCGCGCTGGCTTACGCCGCTGACCGGGCGTTGCGCGCCGCGCCCCCGCTGGATAACCTGACGGCGGAATATGTGTTGGAGCGAGTGGACCGGCTGAATCCGCATGATTACGTGCCGCGCTACGTTGAAGGGATCTATCTGCCGCGCCGCGAGGCGGAAACGGGAGCTGATGCTGACGCGCTGGCCCGCACCATGCTCTTGCGCGCCGCCCATCAGTTCAATCCCTCGTCGCAACAGATTTTGGGGATCTGCGTCTTTGGGCGACCGACCGCCGGCAAGACACGCTTTGCCTGGGAAGCTCTCCGCGCCACGCTGCACGACTGGATCTTCGTGCGCTGGCCCAATGATCCCGAATATCCCTTTGATTTCGCCCGCGAGCGCGGGCGCAAGATCGTCGTATGGCTGGACGACCTGCACGAATATGCCAACCCCAGCGAAGCGCCCCTGCTCAACGATTTGCCGCGCCGGTTCACCGCCGTTGGCGCGCGGCTGGTGGTGGTGGCGACCTGCCGCGATGGGACGGATGAGCAGCGCACTCATGCCAGCCTGGAACGTCTGTTGGAACGCCTGCAATCGATCCGCTTGGCCGATATCAGCCGCGCTGAAGCGGGCGAGCTAGCGGAAGATCTGCAAGAAGCCGGGGTGGAAACGCATCTGGACCAATTCGACCAGACGCCGGGATCGCTGTTGCTGGGGGTGCAGCGCATGCGCGACCAGCGTTTCCCTGCGCTGCCGCAAAGCGCGCGGGGCGTGTTGCACGCGATGAAACTGCTGCGCTCGGCGGGCATCTTCAACTATCCCTCGTCGCGGGTGAGCGCGACCGCGGAAGATCTTTTCGGCGTGGCCGAGGGACAATGGTTGGCGGCGCGCGACGCGCTGGTGAAAGAAGGCTTCGCGCGCCTGGAATCCGGCTCCGCGCCGGATGATCCGGATCTGGAGCCGGTGGCGGATGTCTATCTGGAACGCGCCGTGCCGGACTATCCCGCGCCGGGAGCGGATCTGGCGCAGGACTGGCCGCGCCTGGAAGCGAGCTTCATCCGTCACCGCGACGCCGATGGTCTGGTTGGCCTGGGAACGGCGTTCGCCGGCCAGCCGGGCGAGACGAACGCCAATCTGCTGCATGCCGCCACCTGCTTTCGCGCCGCGCTGGATGCCTATCGCCGCAACCACGCACCGGAAATGGATCTGGCTAACGCTAACGCCCGCCTGGGCGATGCCGCCCTGCGCCTGGCCCTGCTCAGCGCCGGCGACGAGCGCATCGGCTGGCTGGAAACCGCGCTGGAAGCGAGCAAAGCAGCAGCGAAGAACGGCTGATCATTGCCCCGCGCCATAGCCCGTCAATTCGGTGTAGCCCTGGCCGCTGAGGGATTGGCCGTCGAGGGTGCCACTGATGCTGCACGCGCCCTCCCAATAGGTGTTGCCGGTGGTGTTGGTTGTCACCAATTCTTGATCAGCAAGCTCCGGCGTCACCGTGAGCGTGCCGTTGGGCAAGGTCAGTCGCCAGCCGGCGGGATAGGTGATATGAGTGATAGGACTGGTCCACGAACCGATGGGTTGTTCGTTGATCCGGCTGCCGGGAACCTCGGTGGTGATGCCCTGCGCATCGATGCGCGAGCCGACGGTGGCAAGGATGTGGCCTTGTGTGTCGCGCAGGCGATAGATCATATATTCCACGTCGTTGCTCAGTTGCAGGCTGAACCAATCCCAGCCACCGCCGGCGGTGGGAATGAAGTTGCCCCATTGATGATCCATCCACGCTAGGCCGCTGACGGGAATGGTCACCCCGTGATCCCGAATGGTGCCGCTGACGACCATGTGCGTGCGCGAGTAGTAATATGAGAAGCCGCCGATGCCATAGGTGATGAGGCCGTTGCCGTTGTGCAGGGCAGGTGGTTTCTGGCTGACGAGATCCAGGTCAATGGCGTAGTCCGGCTCGCTGGCAACGAGGTGATCGTATCCGTTGAGGCCGCGCATCGTCCAATCATTGATGGCCAGATGGAAGCCGCTGGTGGTGGTGCCGTTCGGCAGCACGGCGTTTGGCTCAGGCAAGACACGCTGGTCATAGTGGAACTGCCCGCGCGTGAGATCCGAGACGGCGTAATGCCCGATGTAGATGGGGGCGACGTTGCCGCGCAACACCTGGAAGAACGTCAGCTCGAAGCCATATTGATGCTGTGCGCCGTCGGCGTCGGTGCCGCGAAAATGGCCGGTGTAATACCACCACTCGGTCATGTCGGTGTGGGGCGCTTCGTCCTGGGGCAGGCGCAAAGGGGGCAGCGGCGCGGGCGTGGCCGTCGGCGCGGCGGCAGGCAGCGCGTGCCCCTGCGGCACCATCCCTGGCACGCCGCATGCCGCCAGGGCCAGCAACGTACCCAGGCTGAGCAGGGTAATGATATATCGTGCAATGCGATGCATGGAATGAACCTCGGTTGGAATGTCGCTTGTGCTGATCTCATCACAGATCATAACGCGCCATGCCAGGCAAGCTGCCGACAATGACGAACATCTCTCTTGACAACGTCTGCCGCATGCTGATAATAGGCGATAGCGATATTTTGTTCTATGCAGGAGGGACCGTCATGGCAACTGATGAGAAGCTGATCCTGTGTTTACGCTGCAACGAATATCGGTCTATCACGCAGTTCCGCATCAAGCTGGTGAATCCTGAACTGGTTGATCCCGCCATTCTGTATCGCCCCCGCGCAACCTGCCTGGTGTGTCAGCGGCAGAAGCAGCGCGAATGGGAGGCTAATCGCCACCAACCAGAGCCGGTGCCGCGAGGTGTCACAACAAAGGTGTGTGTGCGCTGCGGCGAAGAAAAGCCTTTATCAGAATATTATAAGCATAAGACGGCTAAATGGGGACTCGATCCTCGTTGCCGGGAATGTAAAGCAACAGGAGAAGAAGCGCGACAACGACGGCGGGAGCGAACGAGTAGAGAACATCGAGCGATGATCACCTATAAGATTTCGTTGGAGGAATGGCAAGCTCTTTATAATGCACAGAATAAAGCCTGTGCAATCTGCGGCACTCCAAGGGATATGCTGGCACTGCATATTGATCACAATCATCAAACGGGAATGGTGCGGGGGTTGCTTTGCCATTCTTGTAATGTGCTGATTGGGTTAGCGCGAGAGAAAATCATCATCCTAGAGCGAGCCGCAGTCTATCTTTTTGCCAAAGCTCATAATCTGGATTTCTTATCTGTAACTGCAACGGTTCATTATGAGGTGAAACGTCATGAGTGATAGACAGTGCAAAGAACACCGTGTGGTTATGATAGAGAAAGAATTTGATTTCTAACAAGGGGGAGGAACTGTTGCCATGACATCCGGTGAAGAGCGTATCTTTTGTTCTCGGTGTAAAGAATGGCGTACCCTGGATAATTTCGTTATCCATACGCAAAATCCCGAACTCATGTATCGTCCAAGAAAATCTTGCAAAGTATGTCAAAATCAATACAAGCGCGCATGGGAGAGTAAACGCAAATATGAACCTTTGCCGCCGGGTGTCACGACAAAAGTCTGTGTTCGGTGCAAACAAGAGAAGCCATTGACAGAGTTCTATAAACTAAGAACTGGTAAATGGGGATTAGATCCGCGTTGTCGAGAATGTAAGGCAAAAGGAGAAGCGGTACGACAAAGAAGTAAGTGGCATAAAATCAGAGAAGCAGAGGTTGAGCGACTGTATGGATTATCTCCTGATGCCTATGAAGCTTTGTATCAAGAACAAGGTAAAGCGTGTGCCATTTGTGGAATGCCAAGTCCAAAGAATCCTCTGCATGTTGATCATGACCATGCAACAGGCCAAGTACGAGGATTACTTTGCAGCCGTTGTAATACACTGATTGGACATGCACAGGAAAAAACTGCTGTCCTCGAACGTGCCGCTGCTTACCTCTATGCAGAGATGCATAACCTAAATTCACGCAAGGTGATCGCGCGAATCGATTTCGAGATGAAACGATACGAATGGTAGGCTTGACATCGCTCAGGTGATGTGTGTATAATAGTCACGTAGCACAAAGAAGCGCGCTGATAGTTTAGAGGTAAAACACGGCCTTGCCAAGGCTGAGTCGCGGGTTCAATTCCCGCTCGGCGCACCAATCCTCAGGTTATTGGACCTGAGGATTTTTCTTTGTCTTGGCAACGAGATTTCCACCATTTCCACACGGCTGAAGAACAGCCGCTTTCCCTCCGAAGTGACGCGCCATAGTGACCTGCTGGCGGCTTGCTCACCCGCCGGTGAGATCCGCCACACGCCCGGCTTCCAGGGAAGCAGCGGTGGTGTCGCCGAGTTGGGCTTCCCACGCAGCCAGATGCACATGCGCCGCCACAAACTCCGGCTTGAGGGCGACAGCGTGTTGCGCCCATGCCAGCGCGCCGGCAATATCGCCGGATTGCCAGTCCCATTGCGCCAGCAGATCTGCCGCCTGAGGGTTATTCGTTGCCGGCAGGCGTAGTTGCGCGAAAGTCCATGCTGCGTGCCCGTCGTCGCGCCCCAGCCGTGTGCGCTCATAGAAATCCGCGAGGGCCAGCACGGCGGCTGAGCGATCCGGCAGTGCAAGGGTGGTGGCGAGGTGCCATCGCGCCGCCTCTTCCTGTGCTATATCACCCGCCTGCCATGCAATCTGCGCCTGGATGCCCCACAACGCGGGTGAAAGCGCGTGATGCGCGCCCCATGCGTCTAATTGTTGCAGCGCGCCGGCAGCGTCGCCTTTTTGCGCTCGCAGCAAGGCTTGCAGCCCGATTACCATCTCATCCAATGTGCCGGGGCGTTCCACGTGCTGCAAGGCTGTCCGCGCGCCGGAGATATCGCCCAGGGTCCACCGCGCCCATGCCAGGTATAGATATGCTGGGCCATCAGAGGGATTGCGCTGAATTGCCGCTTGCAATGGCTGTTCGGCCAG
>JAJPKG010000444.1 GCA_021323815.1 Pseudomonadota bacterium | reverse complement strand
GTCAATGAAGATGAGCTTGCCATGATCGCGCCGACGGTTCACCCACCCGGTCATCACCACCTCACGCCCGGCATCCGTCACCGTCAGTTCGCCGCAGGTGACGGTGCGCCAGGCCGTTGCGCGCGGGCCGCGCCGGGGTTCCGCGCCTTTCGCCGCCGATTTACGAGTCTTTGCAGTAGCCACGAAACATATCTATCCTTTGCTCTTGGGAAATGCTGGGAAATCTCCCATCATTTTAGCACACTCACCGGAAGCGGGCGATCCTTGACAGGAACTTTGTCCTTGTGGTACATATTGAGACGGAGTATCAATTACGTCTCGGCACTGATTGTGCATTCTTGTCGAGCGACCATCATAGGAGGGTAACAGCGTGGGCGCGGTTTTGCTGGCATTTGGCGCTTTCCTTTCAACATATAGCGGCGGGGTGTTCGCCTTGCGGCACCGCGACCGACTGCATCTGATCATGGGCTTCACGGCGGGCGTGCTGGTGGGGCTGGTCGCCTTTGATCTGCTGCCGGAGATCTTCCGGCTGGTGGGCGAGGCGCATATTCCCTCCGTCGCGCCGATGGTGGCGCTGATGATTGGCTTCCTGGCGTTTCACATCGCCGAAAAGGGCTTGCTCATTCACCATGCCCACGAAGAAGAATACGCCGTGCACCAGCATCCCCAGGTGGGGCTGCTTTCCGCGCTGGCGCTGTCGGGCCACAGCTTTCTGGACGGCGTGGGCATCGGGCTGGGCTTCCAGGTCAACACGGCAGTGGGCATCATTGTCGCCATCGCAGTCATCGCGCATGATTTTTCCGACGGGCTGAACACCGTGACGCTGATGCTGGTCAACCGCAACTCGCCCGGTCGCGCCCTGAGCCTGTTACTGGTAGATGCCCTGGCTCCCGTCCTCGGCGCGCTCTCGACCTTCCTCTTCACCATCCCCCATGCCTGGCTACCCCTCTATCTGGGCTTTTTCGCCGGTTTCCTGCTCTATATCGGTGCCAGCGACATTTTGCCGGAAGCGCACAGCGAGCACAGTTCAATCGGCACCCTGGCGCTGACAGTGGCAGGGGTGGTCTTCGCATTCATCGTGACGCGCTTCGCATGAAAGGGACACGAATACGAAGGGGCGGGTGTTGCTTGCATTTTTCACATCTTCCGCCAGATCCATCTGAGCATCAAAATGGGCAATAACTCCTCAGGATAATGGATGGTGATATCATGAGCAGCCATCATGGCACCTCGTTTTGACGTGTTGACAGAGCGGGTATCACGCAGGGGAACAACAGCAAAAGGGGAATAAAGAAGAAAACCAGGGGAAGCACTCAGCGCAGACCGCCGCGCTGGGCACGGCGGCGATGATCATAGTTGAGCCATTCGACGTAGAGATACTCGAAATCATCTTGGTCAGCGGCAATGTCACCCGCTTTGTCGGCGAGTTGCCGGCGATAGTTTTTGCTGGCGTGCCAGACCTCGCTGATGGTCGGCCCCATCAGGGCAAAGACCTCGTCGTCGGCCTCGCCGTTGCGCACCAGCTCGCCCACGTGCGAGAAATAGCGGTTAACCTCGCTCATGGCGTGCAAATGCCCATTCGCCAGCGCTTGCTCTGCCATGCTGGGGGCGTGCCCGTTCATGCTGGGCGCGGCGTTCAGACTGCGCACCATCTCAATGGCTTGGGCCATCGCCGGCATGTGCATCTGCTGGCTGATTTGCAGCGCGACAACCTTACGATAATAGGAGCGCATCTCGAGCGCGAGCGCCACAACAGCCAGGACCAAGAAGATCATGCTCAACGCTAGAATGGTAATAGCTGTTCCGCTAGACATAACATCCTTCCACCTCGCTGGGTCAGTCCGCCTGATCCAGATCCCCGCTCCTGCCCAGTTATTGCCATATAGCAGCAGTATATGCCGCCCGCCCTGAACGTGTCAATAAGCCGGGACTGCTGGCAAGGCCACACCTTGTGGGATCGGGACCATTAGCCGTTCACTCGACGCCCTATGGTATAGTGTAGCTTGTATATGAGGCTTTTCCCTGGATAGCGAGCCAGGAGGGGTTTCTATGCCGAGCCGAGGGAGGTTGAACCCCCCGGTGGGCGTCACAGTGAAGGAGGCGGGCTGCTATGGCACTGGCGGATGAACGCATCGTCGAACTTTCGCGGGCGGCGCGTGCCTTGCTGGCGGGTCCGCCGGATTTTTTGCGCACGCTGGTGGGCGACGAGTCCGAGGCGCGGCTGCACCGGCGGGCCATCATCGTGGCGGCACTGCGCGAGCACGAGGCGCAAGGGTTGGTGGGCATCTCGCTAGACGAACTCGCCGCCGATGTGGAAGCCGTGCTGCGCCTGCGCGACGAAGCCATCCCCGACGACCTGCGCGGCGAATGTCTGGATGCCTTGCGTCAGCTTGAAGGCTGGGATGTCATCGATTCCGCCGTCGCCCCCGAACGCGCCCGCGTGGATGCCGGCCTGCGCCGTCGCGTGGAGCGCGATTATTCCCTGGCGCGGCCCATGCGCGTCTTTTTGCCTCACTGGGACGAAATTCAGCGCCAGTTGCGCCGCCGCTATATCAGCCTTTCCGCCAATTATTTCGCCCAGGCCGCCGCCGCGCTGGATATGCTGCTGGCCGAACTGCGCGAGTCGCAGCCCGATCCGCTGCGCTGCTTCACCGCGTGGCAGACGGCGCGCCAGGCACTTTACGGCGTGAACCGCGAGACGCGCGATTTCGCCCGCGAGTTGCGCTCCATCCAGGTGGACCCTAACCACCCTGAGGCGCTGGCCGATATCGCGGATCGCCTGGGCATCCTCTATGAAAAATTCTATCGCGTGGCGCACGAGGGCGCGCTGATGGTGCGCGAGCGCCTGGTGACGCTGCGTGATGCTCCGCGAGAGGGGCGCAACGTGCGCCGCCTGCAAACCGTGCTGCGCACCCGCGAGGAAGAATGGAGCGTGGGACTGGGCGAAAGCGCCGAGGAACGCGAAGAACGCCTGGGAGCCATCGCCACCGAGACGTTGCGCGACCTGGCCTTTTTCGAGCGGCTGGTTTCCGACACGGGGCCGGGGTCGTGGCGCGAAGGCGTGCGGGCGATCTCGCTGGCGCTGGTGGACCTCACCGAGCGCATCCACGCGGCCATCGCGCTGCGGCTGCAACAGACCCAGGCCATCGAAGCTCTGCTGCGCCACGTGCGGCTGCTGGGCGAAGGTGGCGACGCGGAAGTGCAGTCCACGCGCCAATGGCTCTGGAACGCATCGGGCGCATTCCACGCCGGAATGTGGGTGCAGGGCATTCCCACCACTGACGAGCGCATCGTGCTGGAACGCTGGTTGGAAAACAAGGGCGGCAGCCCCTTGCCGCTCGTTGATGACGAGACCTGGCAGCGGTCGATCTTGCCGCGCAAAAAAGCTGCTCCGCCCCCGCCGCCGCCTGCATTGGTCACCGACGACAACTGGGATCCGGGCGACGATCCGTCGATCCGCGAGGGCGAGAGCGCCCGCGCTGCGCTGGTGGCACGCCTCATCGCCGCCGGCTCGGTGGAAAAGCTGCGCGAGTTGCGCTCGTTCCGCGAATTGCGCATGTTGGTGCAGTTGCTCTGGCTGCCACGCGACAGCGCGCCCCTGCGCCGCCTGGGCCTCAAGATCGCCTC
>JAJPKG010000198.1 GCA_021323815.1 Pseudomonadota bacterium | reverse complement strand
TTGTTCGCTTCCTTGTGCTGATAGTCGAGCCGTTGGCGCGCCACCGTCTGATGCACCTTCGCCAGGTCCTTGACCGCCTTCTTGCGCCGCTTGCTGCCTGGCTTGCGCCGCGAGACCCGTTTGTTGTGCCAGCGCAGCTTCTTCTCGCAGGCACGGAACCAGCGTGGGTTCTCGACATGCTCCCCCTCGCTGGTGGTCAGGAACGATTTCAGCCCCATGTCGATGCCCACTTCCTTGCCGGTCGGCACCAGATGGACACACGGGACGTTGGCACAGGCGAAGGAGACATACCAGCCATCGGCTTCTCGGCGAATCGTCACCGTCTTGGGCGTGCCTTCCAACGGACGTGACCAGATGACCGGCACCCGCCCGATCTTCGAGAGCACCAGGGAGCCGTTATCCACAGACGCGCCATTGCCATATTGGGGATAGGTGAACGAGTGATAGCGCCGCTCGTTTTTGAAGCGCGGATAGCCCACCTTTTCGCCATTCTTGACGCCGTGAAAGAACTTCTTGAACGCCCGATCCAATCGCAAGATGACATCTTGCAACACTTGCGCCTGGATCTCCTTGTACTCTGGTCGCACCTCTTTGACGCCGGGCAATTCAGCTTTCTGTTCATAGTAGCCGATGCTCACCCGTCGCATCTTCCACGCATCCCGCCGTTCCTGTAAAGCGGCATTGTACAACTCACGACACCGCGTCAGCGTCCAACAGAGCAATCGCTCTTGTTCGGGCGTCGGAGCCAGTTTGTACTTGAAGGCTTTGTAAACGGTGGGCATCTAGCGATCCTTGTGCGTTTCGATATACCACTTGACGGTTTGCAGGGTGACACCCCCCACCGGAGCGACACAGTACCTCTTGGTCCATAGCGAGGGAAAACGGCGCTTTAGGGCGGGAAACTCGTGCCGCAAGGGATGAGAGGAATAGCCTTGCAGCCGTTTGCTCGGCCGATGAATGCCAAACTGCGGCTCACTGCCCACTAGGAGACACACGTGATCAGGCATCACTTCCATCTCGATCACTTCCTATCCCCAGCGTTCCATCGGTTTCATCAGGATCGTTTTCAGTCGCTCATCTATCGGCAGGACCAAAACCTTGCGCCGCTACTTGGGACAGAACACGACGTGAGAGCGACAGGTGTCTGTAACGTTGTGGTTGCTCCGGTACTCACTCATGCAGGCCGTATATCACATGAGATGGCATGCTGTCAACTATGGCAAGAACATGGTCGCTGCGACGACCGCGCTTTCATCCCCATAGCTGGAAGCAAGGGGGATTTCGCGCGATCTGGCTAAGATGCTTCATCCGCCGATGGCTGCGACTTTTATCATAGCCGCCACAGATGATGGGCGGTATGCTGCGAGTGACATCCCAGTGAGGAGAAACCACAGCATGAGCGAAGCCGAAAAAGAAGCGATTCGTCTTGGGGTCATGGAAGCCCTGCATAATGTCTTCGATCCCGAATTGGGCGTGAATATCGTGGATCTGGGCCTGGTTTATGGCGTGAATGTCCACGACGATGGCACGATTGATCTCAGCATGACGCTCACCACCCAGGGTTGCCCCATGCACGCCTCGCTGGGGCAATGGGTGTCGATGGCGCTGCAAACCGTGCCGGGACTGACCGGCGGCGAGATTCACCTGGTGTGGGACCCGCCCTGGAACCCCAGCATGATGACGCCGCAAGGCCGCCGCGAACTGGGCTACCCTGACTGAATGCGCCGTTTCATTCGTAGGGGTGCGGTGAGCCGAGGGTACGATTCGCGGTTCGGCACACCTGCCGGAAACTCAGCCTCTCGGCTCAGAACAGAAACCCTTCGCTGGTGTCCAGCGTCCATGCTCAAACGGCATTATCGCGCTCAATCATCCACCTGCGCGGACCGTGATCCTGCAAAACAAAAAAACGAGAGGTATCCTCCTATGGCAACCGTAACACAACCATTGCGCGACGAGCATCGCGACCTGATGCCGCAGATCGACGCGCTGCAAACGCTGGCCGATAAGGTGGGCAAAGCGAGCGCAGGCGAGATCCTGCGCGACCTCGACCAATCCCTCGCCTTCCTGGCGCATCATCTGCTGGTGCACGCCCAGGCGGAAGAGCAGGTGCTCTATCCCGCCATTGCACAGCTATATGGCGCTGATGCCGCCACCGCGACTATGAAACGCGATCACGCCGCCATCGCCCAGATGACAACCGCGCTGCGCGATCTGCGTCCCTCGCTCAACAGCGAGCAACTTACCGCTGAGAACCAGCAGGCATTGCGCCGGCTGCTCTATGGGCTGCATACCCTGGTGCGAGTGCATTTGGCGAAAGAAGAAGAGGTGTTTCTCCCCAAGCTAGACGCCGCGCTCTCCCCCGAAGAGGGACGCGATCTGTTCGCCAGAATGGAAAACACTGCTCACGCTCTCATGGACCGCGCCTGAGGTGGCTTGCTATTTCGCCGGTTGCAGCAGATCGAGCAAAACCGCGCCGTCGCTGATGGCGGCCTCACGCGCCGCCGTGATCAGCGTGACGGTTCCTTTGGACGCCATGTCGCGCAGCTGCTCTAATGCGTGCTGCGCGGCCTCGTTGTTCAATTCTTGCAGATAGCGCCGGCGAAACTCGTCGAAGCGCGCGGCGTCGTGACCGTACCATGTGCGCAGCTCTGTGCTGGGCGCGATCTCTTTCAGCCAGAGATCGATTTTCGCCCGCTCTTTCGACAGGCCGCGCGGCCACAGCCGATCCACCAGCACGCGGGTGCCGTCGCTTTCCGCCGGCTCGTCATAGGCCCGTTTGAGTTGGAACATCGCTGATCTCGCCTTCCTTTCGCGATCAGCGTATCACAACAGGACCTTCATTGCGCTCGCCCTGGCTCCCCAACGGCGCATGGCGCTTGCCCTTCGGCAGCACGGCGTGCCACACGTTCGCCGCTGCAACCAACAGCCCTGCGCCGATCATACTGCCACCGGTGCGCAAAATCAATGCTTGAGCCAGCAATGCGCCACAGATCGCTACCGGCAATCCCAGATTGATCAACCAGAAGCTTGCCCGTTGCAACGGCGCGTTGAGCAGATCGCGCAGCAGGGGAACGCGCTGCTTGCCCAGCAACGGCGCGTAGCGCGCGTTCCAGATCAGGAACGGCACGATCTTATAGGTATAGCCGACCGTGCTTTGCCCCAGCCAGCCTACGAAGGCCGCCAGCGCCAGCGCGATGAAAACCCCCGGCGTGGAGTATACGTTTCCCCGGAGCGCGGCCACCACCGCCAGCGGCATCACCAGCGCCAGATAGCCCACGGCGACAAAGGCATGACGCTGCGCCACTTCCACCGGTTTGCGCCGTCGCAGGCGCACCATGCGCGCCACATCCCAGGTGAACAGCCACACCGCTCCCGTCAGTGCCAGCCCGCCAAGCGCGATCAACGGTTCCCAACCCAGCGCGAAGCCAAGCGCCAGGCCGACAATGCCGGCTTGCAGGCACCAGAACACGCGCGTGCCCAGCGCGTCATCGTGGCCGTGAACCAGCGCGAACATCCGCACCAGGGTATACGAAACCCCCATGAGCGTGCAGGTCAGCCAGCCGACGATGCCCAGCGTCAGGTGAGTCAGCAACAGATTCGACCAGCCGCCGTCCAGAAAGTCGAATTGCAGGTTGAGCGCCGCCGTCAGCCCCAGGCTCACCACCAGCAGCAGATAGCCTAGCGCCGCTGCCATGAAGCGGATGCTCAGCGGGCGCGTCTTGGCTTGTGCGATGGTCGCGCCCAGAATCGCCACATGGTGGATGACTGATGCCACCACCAGCGATCCGCCGATGATCAGCAGCGGCAGTCGCCACCACCAGAAGCCGCTGATCAGCAGCACGACACCGGTCAGATATGCCGGAAAATGCAACCGCAGGAATTTCGTGGCGCGCAGGGGTGCCACCAGCATCACCGGCACCAGTTGCAGCGATGCTCCCAGCATGATCATGGTCAGCCAGCCCAGCGTCGCCACATGCACCAACGCGAGCACGTGGGGAAAATCCGGCACGAGCAAGGCCAGCGGCCCAACGAGCGGCAACAGCACGCCGAAGAGCGCCGCGCCGCATAATCCCACCAGCATGAACGGCAGTGGGATGCTGATATCGCCCGGCGCAGCGGCTAACCCGCCCATTGGCGCAATCCCTGCCGCGCCGCCGGGCGGGCGTGGCGTGTCACCGGAGATCGTGATCATAGCCGGCGCGCTCCTTATGCCTGCGGTGTGAAGATCACGACCCACTCATCGTTCGCAACCTGCTGCGTCTGATGGGTGAAGCCGCTGCGGCCCAACACGCCATAGAGCGGCACCGGCTCAAACGGCGCGGTCAGCCGCAATGACTGCCCCGGCTCCAAGCTTGCCACCGCCTGCATGATGCGGTCAAACGGTTCCTCGCCACGCGCCAGATCGGCGCGCACATCCAATTCCAACGGCTCAACCGTGTGCATCTCCATCGCAAACTCCTCACAGTGTATCTCTGGTGGCGCGATGATGCTTGAGGCATCACGCCATGACGTGATTCACTGTAGCTGAGAAGACTGCGCGCCGCAGCGACTTCTGTCACATCATTGCCGGCGCTGTTGAGGTGAATGCGATGCCGATTACCCATGCCGCTTTGCGCCAGGTGCCGCTTTTCGCAGGTTTGAATGATGAGGATCTCGCAGCTATCGCCAAAGTGACCATCGAAAAGCATTTTGATCGTGGGGAGATCATTCTGCTGGAAGGCGAAAACGGCGGGGGATTGCATTTCCTGCGCAGTGGGCTGGTGCGCATCTTCAAGACCTCGCCGGAAGGCAAAGAGCAGACGCTCAAGCTCGTCGAGCCGGGCACCACCTTCAATGATGTACCCGCGCTGGATGGCAAAGCGCAGCCCGCCAGCGCCGCCGCGTTGGAGCCGAGCGATATCCTCATCACCGGCGGACGTGACCTGCGCCGCCTGGTCGGCGAGCGGCCCGCCGTCGCCGCTGCCGCCGTCCGCGAACTGGCTTCAGCGCTGCGCTTCATGGTGTCGCGCGTGGAAGATCTGTCGTTCCGCAATGTCACGGCGCGCGTGGCGAAGATCGTGCTTGAGCAAGACGCCGCTATCGCCGCCGGTCGCGTGCGCCATCACCTGACCCAGCAAGAGATGGCCGCGCTCGCCGGCACCGCGCGCGAGGTGGTCGGACGCGCCCTGAAAGAATTAGAGCAGGCGGGGGCCATCACCCTGCACCAGGGGCGTATTACCGTCACCAACCGCGACATCTTGCGCCTGATCGTCTGACGCTGCCGCTGGCGCTATGATGAAGCGTTGCTGGATGAGTTGCGGCGCGATGTTTGCATTGACGGATTCGAGGTGTATCATCCCTCACACACACTGAACAAGTTGCTCTGTATCTGGCTTATGCGCGGAAGCGCGATCTGCTGATCAGTACGGGGTCTGATTCGCACGGGCCGCAGCAGCTGCTGATCAAATATCGCGCCGACATCAGCCGCGCCTTGCTGGAGCGTATGGGTATGGAGATTATGGCGACGGGCGGCCAGTCTTCTTCCACAGCGGAAAGTCCAAACCTGCCAGCCGGTTGATGAGGATCGCCTGAGCGGCGAGCAGCGCCACGCCCAGCATCAGCACGCCCAGTTGCCAGGGCCGGGTTATGATTCCCAGCGCGATGATCAGCGTCGTGGCGGCAGCGGGCGGATGGGGAGCGCCAGCCAGCACCATCACCGCTGGCGTCAGGAACATGGCCAGCCCGGCGGCGATGACGCGCGGCCACGTCATGCCCGTCGCTGTTGCCGGGCCGGCCAGCGTCAGCCCCGTCACCACCAGGCTCAGATATCCCGCAACAACGCCGATGGCATGGCCCAGAATAATGTTATGCGGCGCGGAACTAGCGGCCAGCGGCTTATAGAAGCAGAGGAACGCGGTGGGGCCGAGCGACGGAAAGACGAGCGGTTCCCTCGTCACCACCGCCACGACTGCGATCAGTGCCACGCTGATGCAGCCGTTCAACCCGCTAAAAAACGCCAGCACCTCGCGCTGCTGGTGGTGTTTCAGCAGCCAGGGCAATTGCAGCCGCGTGATCAATCCCCTGACGATATCCACCATCTCGCCGCCCAGCGGATGCGACGGCGTTACTGCTTCTCGCTTGCTCATCGTCGATCCCCCCTTGCTTGCATACCTGTCAGATTCTATCATCCGGTGACGCATGAACAAGGCCGGGTCGTGCTATACTCTCCTCAGCTACCCAAACTTACCCAAAACGAGCGGAGCCAATCCTGATGGCACGATTGCCGGTGGTGCGCGACGGCGCGCTTTCTTTCACAACCGCAGCCCAGCCAATCCCCGTTGGAACGTCTGAGTGGTTCGCCTGGCTGGCTGCCGCCCGTTCGTTCGCCTTCACCAGCGCTGAGGGCAGCTTCACTGCGCGTCATGAAACGCGTGCCGGTCGCCGCTTCTGGTATGCTTATCGCCAGCAAAAGAACAAATTGCGCAAGATTTACCTGGGACGTTCGGCGGATCTCACGCTGGCGCGGCTGGAAGCGGCGGCGCGGGATCTCGCTCAGGCGCGCAGCACACCGCCACAGGACGATCCGCCGCGTCATATCCCGCCGCAAGGCGATCTGCTGGCGGCGTGGTCCGTGCCGCTCATTGCCACGAAAATCGCCATTCCCCAGGCTGCGCCGTCGCTCATCGCGCGCCACGCCGTCGTGGCACGCTGCGTGGAAAGCGCCGCCCGCCCCTGCACCGTCATCGCCGCCCCGCCGGGATTCGGCAAAACAACGCTGTTGATCATGACCTGCGAGCAATTGGCCGCGCAAGGCCGGCGCGTCGCCTGGGTGTCGCTGGAAGAAGCGGAGCAAGATCCGGCGCGCTTCTGGACGTATGTCATTGCCGCGCTGGAAACAGTGCAGCCCGGCATCGGCCAGCTTGCACGGCGCATGCAGGCGACGCCGCGCTTGCAGCCGGACGAGCACGCGCTGGCCATGCTGATCAACGCGCTGGCTCAAAGCGATAGGCCCATCGTCCTGGTGCTGGATGACTATCACCGAGCAGCCTCGCCAGCGAACGATCAAGCGCTGGCGTTCTTCATCGAACACGCGCCCGCCGCGCTGCATCTGCTCATTGCCACGCGCGCTGAACCGGCATTTCTGCCCGCGCGCTTGCGGGCGCAGGGGCGCGCGGGCACATTCGGAGCTGCCGATCTGCGCTTTTCCGCCGCCGAAGCCGACCAGTTTTTGCGCGAGACCATGCATCTCGCCCTGCCCGCCGCGCAACTGGCGCAACTGGCCGCGCGCACTGAGGGATGGGCAGCAGGTTTGCAGTTGGCCGCGCTCTCGCTGCGCGACCATGCCGGCACAGCAGATCTCGCGGCAGCAGATCTCACTGCTCCGCCGCGCTACGTGGCGGACTATTTGATCGATGAAGTGCTGGGGCAGCAGCCGCCCGAAGTGCAGGCATTTCTGTTGCACACATCCATCCTGGAACGTCTCAGCGCGCCGTTGTGCGATGCCGTCACACAGCGCCACGACAGCGCCGCCATGCTCGCTCGGCTGATGCAGGCCCAATTGTTCCTGACCCCGCTGGACGCCGCCCAGACGTGGTATCGCTATCATCACCTGTTCTCTGAGGTGCTGCGCCAGCGGCTTGCCCGCACCGATCCTGGTGCCATGCAGCACTGCCATCGGCGCGCAGCGGAATGGTTGCGCGAGCATGGCGAGGCCGGCGAGGCGATCCGCCATTTCATCGCCGCCCAGGCGTTCGATGAGGCGGCAACCCTCATCGAATGTGAGAGCGACCGGCAGATCTTGCGTGGCGAGATCAGCGGTCTGGTGACGCTGGCACGCGCTTTGCCCCGCGAGATCGTGCTGGCGCACCCGCATCTGTGCATCTTGTTCGCGCTGGGATTGCTGTTTCAGAGCGCGGGCAATGATGCCGCCGCATGGCTGGACGCATTAGAGCAGGCGCAATCAGCGACGAGCGTCCTTCCTGGGACCGTCGCAGGCGAGATCACTGTCGTTCGCAGCATCTTTCGCCTGTTCGACGGCGATTTCGAGGGAAGCACATCGCTCGCGCGCCAGGCGCTGGACCTGTTGCCATCAGACGATCATCTGATGCGGGTGATGGCGTTGTGGCTGATCAGCATCGTCGGCATGGTGGGCGATGATGACCTGGCAGAGGTGCACCAGCGCGTCAGCGCCATCGCCGAGGAAAGCATGCAATCACATAACTTTTTCGTGGCGTATATCGCGCTCATCACCGAAGCCGCCGCCGAGATGTATCAGGGGCGGCTGCACCAGATGGCGCAGACCTGCCGCGAGGCGTTGCGCCTGTTGCCGTCTGTCAACGGCGGCGAAATTCCCATTGCCTCGATGGCCTATTGCATGCTTGGCGAGATCCGCCGCGAATGGAACGATCTCGACGGGGCCGAAGCACATATCCGCCGTGCGTTCGCTGTCGGCTTGTATCCCAGCAACTCAGAATTGCTCAATGACGGCTTGCTCACCCTCGCGCTGCTTCAGGCTGAGCGTGGCCAGTTTGAGGAAGCGCTGGCCACCTGCGATGAGCTGGCCCATATGATTCGCACGCGGCAGATTGCCTCGATGGATCTGTATCATCAGGAAGTTATCCGCGCTCGCGTGTTGCTCATGATGGGGCGGGTGCACGAGGCCGCGCGCTGGGCTGAGGACTGTCGCCGGCGACGTGGGGAAGGCGATCCGCTGCAACGATTATCGTTTTTGCGCGAGATTCAAGATATGACATTGGTTCGTATTGCCCTGGCTGAGGGGCATGCCGCCGAGGTGATCGCGCCTTTGGAAGCCGTGTGCGGTCCCGCGCGGCATGCCGGGCGGCTGCGCAACCTGCTGGAAGCGCATATGCTGCTGGCCCGCGCCCGCCGTCACCTGGGCGAGATCGCTGCCGCCCTGCGCGAACTGGATAGTTCCCTTGCCCTCGCCGCGCCGGAAAATTTTATCCGCGTCTATCTGGACGAAGGCGAGCCGATGGCCGATCTGCTGGCTGAGTATGTCGCCCAGCGTCCGCCTTCCCGCGAACGCGCTCACGCCCTGGCACTGCTAGCGGCGTTTGGTCGCCCCGTCGCCTCACCCGCACTTACCCAATCCCCGATGCTTTCCGAGCGCGAGCTGGAGGTGTTGCGCCTGCTGGCTGCTGGCCGCACCAATGACGCCATTGCCGCCGATCTCGTCGTCGCCCGCAGCACGGTGAAATGGCACGTGGCCCAGATCGCGCGCAAGCTCGGCGTGAATGGGCGCGTCAAGATCATCGCCCGCGCCCGCGAACTGCGTCTGCTGGCTTGATGTGACCCTCCGCCAACCCAACCCGCGACCATCCTTCCGGCTGGGGAAACCGCATTTCTCCGGGGCTATGATGCCTGGCAGAAAACCATACCGGGAGGGAACATCCCATGCAGAAGAATCGTTATCTCGTTGCGCTGGTGGCCGCGCTGGGTTTGATCCCCGTCGTGCTGGACGCCACCATCGTCACTGTTGCGCTGGCACCCATCCGCGCCGACCTGAAAACCGATCTGAACACGGCGCAGTGGATCGTCACCGCCTTTTTTCTGGCGAATGCCGCTGTTGTCGCCATCGGCGGCTATCTGTCGAATCGCTTTGGCCGCAAGCGCGTCTTTATTCTGGGCCTCACCGTCTTCACCCTGGGATCGCTGCTGTGTGGCATCTCGCCCAGCATCGGCTGGCTGATCGCGTTCCGCGTGGTGCAAGGCATCGGGGGCGGGTTCCTGCTGCCCATCGGCTCTGCTGTGGCCTTCGACGCCTTCCCCCAGGCCGAGCGCGCCAAAGCGAGCGCGATCTTCGCGCTGCCGATCTTGTTGGCACCCGTTTTCGGTCCCATCGCCGGCGGCTATCTGAATGACACCTTCGGCTGGCACAGCATCTTTTTCGTCAACCTGCCGGTTGGCGTCATTGCCGTGCTGGCGGCGTTGGTGGTGCTGCCGCGCGATCACACAGAGACGGCGCGCAAGGTGGGTTTCGACTACATCGGCATGGCGCTTTCCACCATCAGCGTCATCGCCATCCTATACGGCTTCAAGCTGGTGACGACAACTGATCCCGCCACCGTCACAGCGGCCAATCCGGCGGGCGATCTGTATGGCTGGACAGCCTGGCAGGTGTGGGCCTGGATCGGCGGTGGCAGCGTGGCGCTGGTCATCTTCGCCGTTTACGCGCTCTTCATCAGCCGCGATCCGGCGCTGGATCTGCGCCAACTGAGGCGGCGCGACTTCCTGGTGAGCAACCTGTTCATCTGGCTGACCTCGCTCATCACGTTCGGCCTGCTGGTGCTGCTGCCGCTCTATTTCGAGTCGGTGCGCCTGCCCCACCTGTCGCCGCTCGACACCGGTGTGGCGCTGGTGCCTTTCGGGCTGGGCACCCTGGTGGGTACGTTCCTTGCTGCCGCGCTTTACCGCGCCATTGGTCCGCGCTGGGTCGCGTGCCTGTCGTCCATCATCTCGGCATTGACTGCGTGGCAGCTTACGCGTATCATCCATCCCACCGCTGGCGCGAGCCAGATGATCGCCTCGGCACAATCCCAAACAGCCATCCCCACCGTCGCTGGACCGGATGATCTGCGCTGGCTGCTGTTCCTGATCGGTCTGGGCTTCGTCATGAGCGCCATCGCCACGCAAACGCTGGCCCTGGAAGCCCTGAAAGGCGAGGCGCTGTCGAAAGCCTCTTCGCTGCTGCTCTCGACCAAGTTGATCTTCTCGTCAGTCGGCGTCGCCATTCTCACGACGCTCTTCGTGAACGACACGCGCAGCCGCGCAACTGCTCTCGCTCAGCAACTGCAAGCGATGAGCCAGGGCGCGGGGTCTGGTTCCAGTAATCCCGCCGCCTTGCAGGGACTCATGGCGCAGATCCCTGTCCAGGCGGGCACCTGGGCCATCCAAAACATCTTCTGGCTGATCTGCTTCGGCACGCTCCCGCTGATCCTGCTGGCGCTGGCGCTGCCCGGTCGCCATCGCTCCAGCGAGACCGCGCAGGCCACGCCGGACGCGCAGGAGCAATCCAGCGCTGGCCAGGTTGCCGTGAATATGTAGCAGACTCCCGCCATCAGTTTCATGCTGGTGGCGGTGAGACGATACCTGGATATCTTCTCTTTCTGTAACCGCGTTTGGTACAATTAGTACAATCAGTGATAAACAGACGAGGAACGCGTATCATGACACAACACCAAGCAGCCCCTCAGGTTGGCGATAAAGCTCCCGATTTTTCTTTGCCCGATCAAGAGGGCAAGATGATCGCCTTGCACGATCTGCTGGGCAAAGGTCCTATCGTTCTCTATTTCTATCCCAAAGATGAGTCTGCCGGCTGCACGGCGGAAGCATGCAGTTTTCGTGATAGCTATGAGGTTTTCAAACAGGCGGGCGCGGAGGTGGTCGGCGTCAGCGGCGATTCCGTGCAGTCGCATCAACAGTTTGCCCAGCACCATCGTCTGCCTTTCATCCTGCTCAGCGACACCAACGGCGCAGTCCGCAAGCTCTATGATGTCGCGCCGACGATGGGCTTCATTCCCGGTCGCGTCACGTTCATCATCGACCGCAACGGCGTCATCCGTCACCGATTCTCGTCGCAGATCGCCCCGGCCAAGCACGTGACTGAGGCGCTACGCATCATTGCGCAGTTGCAAGCAGAACCGACCGCATAAGGACGGGAACGTCCGGTGGTTGATGATGTTGTCTCATAGAGCGCGAACAGCGCCGCACGGTGAGCCGGGGGTTAAAGCCGCCGGCTCGAAAAAGAAAGCCCTCCGGGCTGTTATTATGCCCGCGTAGCAGCATGTTGCGCCGCGAGCGCAGCTGTTCCCCGTTCCAGTTCTGCTTCCACAGTGGCGTCGATTCGAGCGAATGCCTGGATAGTTTCCAGAGCTGACCGCTCATCGTTTGTTTGCTCACATGCCAGCCGCGCTCGTTCTCGCATCAATTCAGCGAGTTGGATGAGAGGGAGTGCTCTTGTCTCACTCTGTGTTGCCACCATATGCTGTTTCCTTTCTGATAAACAACCACTGATAACGGGGTGGAGGTGAAAGGTGAGCCGCCAGCTGGGCTTCACCTGTCTGGCAAGTCGCCAATCGCCTTATGAACCAGTATACCAGAATAGCTGGCTTTTGTCAACAGCTGATAACTATTGCATGATGCATATGTCTACTGATAACTTCACAATGTGATTATTATCTGGTATAATGGGAGAAACTATGCTCATGAGGATAGAGGCTTCACCATGCCGGTACCGGAAGGCTATGTCACAAAAACAAACGCCCTAGCCATTATCCGCGAGCGAACCGGATGCGGTCGCTTCGTGGCGGAAAATAAGATGGCGGAACTTGAAGCAGCAGGAGCAATCCGTTTTGTCGATAATCCAACCGACCGGCATCATAGACTGATAAGTCGCCGCGATGTGGAGAAAGTCATCGCGGCATTGACTCTTCCGCCGCCGGAATAGCGAAAAGCCGGCGGTGGAACCCGCGCCCGTTTCAATTCCCCGGCAGCAGCCCTTCGATCTTGGCGATGATGCCCAGCATCACTTCGTCTGCTCCGCCGCCGATGGAGATGAGGCGCGCATCGCGGAAGAAGCGCGCGATCGGCATATCTGCCATATAGCCCATGCCGCCGTAATATTGCAGGCAGCTATCCGCTACCTCGCGCGAGAGCCGACCGGCTTTCAACTTCGCCATCGACGCCTCGCGGGTATAATCCTCGCCCGCAATCGACTTGCGCGCGCAGTGATAGCACATCTGCCGCAGCATCTCGACTTCAGTGAGCAGCTCAGCCAGGCGAAATTGAATGACCTGGTTGGCGATCAGCGGTTTGCCGAAGGCGTGGCGCTGTTTGGTATACGCGATGGTCTGGCGCAAGATCTTCTCACAACTGCTATACGCCATGATCGCCCCCACCAAGCGCTCGCGCTGGAATTGCTGCATTTGCAAGATGAAGCCCTGCCCTTCCGGCCCGATGGTATTGGCCCTCGGCACGCGCACATCGTCAAAGATCAATTCCGCCGTGTCGCTGGAATGATTGCCCAGCTTTTCCAGCTTGCGCCCCACACGAAAGCCGGGCGTGGCTGTCGGCACCACGATGAGCGACATGCCGCGATAGCCGCCCTCGTCGCTGGTGCGCGCCAGCAGGCACACCCAGTCTGCCTGGGTGCCGTTGGTAATATAGAGCTTGCGCCCGTTGATCACCCAGTCGTCGCCGTCCGCCACCGCCCGCGTGCGAATGCTCGCCACGTCCGATCCGGCGTCGGGTTCGCTGACGCCGATGCAGCCGACCATCTCCCCCCGAATGCTGGGAGCCAGGAATTGCTGTTTCAACGCCTCGCTGCCATGTTTCGCCAGCGCCGGCGTGCACATATCGGTGTGGACGACGATGCCCATCGGCACGCCCGCGCAGTCGGCCTTGCCCAGCTCTTCCACGAACGCGACCATATACCAGTCGTCCAGCGCCATGCCGCCATATTCCTCAGGATATGTCAGCCCCAGGAAGCCGAGATCCCCCATCTTCTTGAAAAGATTATGCGCCGGAAAGATCCCCGCCGCCTCCCATTCATCCACGTGGGGATTGATCTCGTCCGCGACGAAGCGGCGCACGCTCTGGCGAAACATCGCGTGTTCTTCAGTGAACTCCATGCTCATCGTCTGCCTTTCTGATCTTTTGATCTGATCCCCTCTCTCTGGCTCTGCTGGGAAGAGGGTTGGGGGGGGCTGGTCACATCCGAAAAATCCCAAATTTCGTTCGCGGCTCGTTGATGAAATCCTGGTTATGCGCGGCGGAAAGGCCAATGGTGAGCGCCCGGCGCGTTTCGCGCGGATCGATGATGCCGTCATCCCACAGGCGCGCCGTCGCATAATAAGCCGACGACTCGTGCGCGAACCGCTGCCGCACCTGAGCGCGCAGCACGTCAAGCTGGGCCTGATCCGGCGCGATGCCACGCGAGCGCATGGCATTTTCCTGGATGATGCTCAGCACACCGGCAGCCTGTTCCGCGCCCATCACGGCGATGCGGCTGTTGGGCCAGGTGAAAAGCAGGCGCGGATCGTAGCCTCGCCCGCACATGCCATAATTGCCCGCGCCGTAACTGCCGCCGATGATCACGGTGAACTGCGGCACGCTGGCGTTCGCCACCGCATTGATCATCTTTGAGCCGTGCTTGATGATGCCTTCCGCCTCATATTGCCGGCCCACCATGAAGCCGGTGATGTTTTGCAGATAGATGATCGGCACGCGCCGCTGCTCGCAATTCTGGATGAAATGCGCTGCCTTGAGGGCGGAATCCGAAAACAACACGCCGTTATTCGCCAGAATCCCCACCGGAAAGCCGCCAATGCGCGCGTACCCCGTCACCAGCGTCGTGCCGTAGTTTTGGCGAAACTCCGTCATCCGCGAATCGTCTACGATCCGCGCAATCACTTCGCGCATGTCGAACGGCTGGCGCTCGTCGGCAGGGATGATGCCCAGCAATTCTTCAGGATCGTAGCGCGGCGGTTTGGGTTCGTGTGGTGGCGCGGGCAGCGGCTTGCGCCAGTGCAGGTCCATCACGATCTCGCGCCCGATGCGGCAGGCGTCGGTGTCATCTAGCGCCAGATAATCGCCCACGCCGGAAACATGCGTGTGCAGATCCGCGCCGCCCAGCGTCTCGTCATCTACGATCTCGCCCGTTGCCATGCGCACCAGCGGCGGCCCGCCCAAGAACACTTTTGCCTGGTGCCGCACCAGCACGGTGTAATCCGACAGCCCCGGCACATACGCACCCCCGGCGGTGGAACTGCCAAAGACCAGCGAGATCTGCGGGATGCCCATCGCGGAAAGGCGCGTCTGGTTGGCGAAGGTGCGCCCGCCCAGTTCCGCGAAAAACTCCGCCTGATAGAGCAGGTTCGCCCCCGCCGTCTCCACCAGATAGATGCACGGCAAGCGATTCTCGGCGGCGATGGCCTGCGCCCGCACAATCTTCTTCACGCTGATGGGATAGCTGGCCCCGCCCTTCACCGTCGCGTCATTGGCCAGGATCATGCATTCCACGCCGCTCACGATGCCGATGCCGGTGATCTCCGCCGCCGCCGGGCATTCGTTGTCATACATATCCCACGCCGCCAACGTGCTCAGTTCCAGAAACGGCGCTTCGGGATCGAGCAGCCGCGTGATGCGCTCGCGCGGCAACAGCTTGTTGCGCTCGCGAAACTTGCGCTTGCCCGCTTCCCCCCCACCGGCCCGCGCCTGCGCCTGTCGCGCGTGAAATTCATCCAGCAGCGCGCGCATGGCGGCGGCATTGCGCTGAAACGCCTCGCTGCGCGTGTCCAGGGTGGAGGTGATGATGCCCATCGAAAATCGCTGCCCCCTTCGTGCATGAAGATGCATGATTGTTGATGAGCATATCACAGATGAGCGGTCAAGATGCGAGCTAGTGATGTAGGATAGTGGAGAGCTGACTGAGACAAACCGTTTCTGAATGCTTCTAGCAAGAGGCGAGCCACTGTTCTCAAACACTATCTCGCCTCTTGCCCTCTTCTCGCCTGCGTTGCCTAAGGACTGAGGTGTTGCCGCGAGGAGGATTTCGTGCTCGCTCTGGCGGC
>JAJPKG010000051.1 GCA_021323815.1 Pseudomonadota bacterium | reverse complement strand
TGCTGCTGGATGAGCCGACCGCCGGCATGAACGAAGACGAAACGCGCGACCTGCTCGCTGTCTTGCGCCGCGTTTGCGCGGAACGGCAGGTGACCACCCTGCTGATCGAGCATAAGATGTCCGTCATCGACGAGGTGGATCATGTCGTGGTGCTGGATCAAGGCCGCGTGATCGCCAGCGGCATGCCCCAGCAGGTGCGCGGCGACCAGCACGTGATAGCCGCCTATCTGGGACAGGTGGGCGCGGATCAGTGAAACGATGTGTGTTATACTGCTGTCAGCCGGCACTTGAGCCGGCGTATGATGCCGGGAAAGGATGAGACGATGCCGCGAATCAAGTGGATCAACGATGATGATGCGCAGGGCGAGCTGGCCGAGATGTATGCCCGGCTGCGCGCCCAGTCGATGCAGGGGAACGTGCCTGACATCTTGCGGACGATGAGCCTGCGCCCGGATTTCCTGCAAGCGATTGATGCCGCGTCGCGTCTGCATTTCACCGACGGAGCGCTGACGAGAGCGCAGCACGAGATGATCGCGTCCTATGTATCGGCGCTCAACCATTGCCATTATTGACTGAGCAGCCATACGTGGCTCTTGCAGTTGCAAGGCGAACACTATTCCGCAGTCGCGGAAGCCTTACGCGCGGGCGATCTGGAACACGCGCCGGTAACGCCGGCAGAGCGCTTGCTATTGGAATTTGTCGGCACCCTGACCAGGCATGCCTATAAAATCACGGACGAGCAGGTGCAGGGCTTGCGTGACGCCGGCTGGAGCGACGAGCAGATCGCCGAGGCGGTCTATGATGGTGCCCTCTTCAATCTGTTCGTGCGCCTAGCCGATGCCTTTGACATCCACCCGCCGCCGATCTATGACACTGCCGGCGTGCCACCAGCAGTCAGCGATCCAGACGGGTCATAATTGTGCAATTCGCCCAAAGCGCGCCTGGCGCGTGTTCGCTATACTGACAGCATCAGCAGCGAACGCGCGCCGTGCGTTTATGCATCATATCCAACCGGCGCGCAGAGGAGGGGATTATGCCACGCTATTCTAACGCCATCGTGCGCACGCCGGCCTTTTCGCTGGCGCAGGGCATCACCACCCAGGCGCTCGGCGCGCCGGAGATCGATCTGGCCCGCGAGCAGCACGCGGCCTATGTCGCCGCGCTGCGCAGCCTGGGTGTGGAGGTTACCGTGCTGGATGCCGACGAGCAATATCCTGATAGCTGCTTCGTGGAAGATCCGGCGGTCATCTGCAATGGCGTGGCCATCATCACCCGGCCGGGCGCGCCCACGCGACGCGGCGAAACGGGAGCCATCCGCGAGGTGCTGCGTGCCTTGATGCCGGTGGTGGAACTCGGCGGCGGCGAAGATGCGCGCCTGGAAGGCGGCGATGTGCTCATGTGCGGGCAGCGCGTGCTTGTGGGGAAAAGCAAGCGCACAAACCACATGGGCATCAAGCGGCTGGCGGCACACCTGCGCGAGATCGCGCCGCAGATGTCCGTGACCGCCGTGCCGCTGGAAGGCGTGCTGCATCTGAAAACGGGGATGACCGCGCTGCGCCCCTCGTTATTGCTGCGCGATCCCGCCTGCCGGATTGAGTCGCGCTTCCCCTTCGCGCGCACCTTCACGTTGCCCCGCGCGCAGGGCTACGCCGCCAACGTGCTGCCAATCAACGACGGTGTGCTCATCGCCAAAGGCTATCCGCTGGTGGCGACGCTGGCACGCGAGCATTATGAGCGCGTCATCGAACTCGACATGAGCGAATTTCACAAGATGGATGGCAGCCTGACCTGTCTCTCGTTGTTGTGGTGATCAGCTCGCCGTGCCGTTCGGCGCACGCCCTGCCCGTACACTCTAGGCATGTCCTATTTGGGGAAATTCTGGAGAACGGAACCTCTCTTTCGCTTCATATGGCGGCGGCATGATGTGAAGTTCGCCACAACGCCCCACAGCCTGAGCATTTCCCCAGGTTGTGGGCACACACATGGTATACTGTGGTTGAGAGTGAATGGAGCAGCCCGCTGGCGATCTCTGCCGGCGCGAGAGAGGAATGAGCGCTTATGCAACCGCCGACCGAACCGCCATCTGATGCCAACACCACGCCGATGCCGTCCGCCTCGCCCGCCGTGCGCTTGTCGTCGGTCGGGGAAATGCCCGTCGCGCCGCCGCGCCAGCGCAATCCGCGCAATCTCATCATCGGCATCGCCGCTGCCGTCGCCCTAGCGGCAATCTTCGCCACCGTTTTGATCGTGCGCGCCAACATTGCGGAGGGATCTGATGCGACGGCGCTGCTGAACCGCGCCAACCTGGCGAATCTGCGCGACGCCAGCTTCACCATCAACGGCACGGTGAGCCTCACTGCCGGTGGGGTTTCGGCCTCGACCAAAGTCACGGGCGATGGCGCATTGATCCGCCAGCCGTTCCGCATGCACACGAACATCCAAATTGGCAGCATCGCCGGGCTGACCGATGCCATCAACGCTGAATTGATTATTGACGGCAACGATCTCTATCTGAAATTGGCCGGCAACAGCACGTGGCAGAAAATCAGCGGCGCAACCTCGCAACTGCCCCCCGGCGTCATCTTATCTGACGTGCTGGACTACCAAAAACTGAAAAATCCGCGCACGGTCGGGGAAGACATCATCAATGGGCGCAAGGTGTGGCATATTACCGCGAACCTGGCGGATCAACTGCTCAGCGGGTCGAACGCGGCAACGGCGACGGCGGTGGTGCAGCAGACGCACACCACTATCACCGGCACCGAAGATCTGTGGATTTTCCAGGACTCGCTGTTTCCGGCGAAGCTGACGTTGCACGAAATCTCGTCTTCCTCAGCGCAAACCCTCGGCAGCGTCAACACCGATGTCACTCAAACGCTGAATTTCACGGCATGGAACAGCGGCGTGGTGATCAATCTGCCCCCGCCAAATCAGGTGCAAGGGTGACACAGCAGCTTTCGCGATTGCTGGAACCGGGGGCGATTTTCTATTGCGCGCCCCCAGTGGATGCGTCAGCCAATAGGTGTACTGATGCGTGCTATCCACCGGCACCGTGCTCTGTGTGCCCCCCTGCCCCGCCCAGCTGATATAGAAATATGTCCCCTTTAGCGCAATAAGTGTATAATATCGTTAACTAGCCTTATTGTTAGTCCGATTAATCCAACTACTAACATAATAAAAGTAAGTAGGCGAAATCCTAATTTATTTTTATTCCTGCCATTCATCATCTAATATCACCTCAATTCCCTTGATTAGCATGATTCCATACTACAGATCCTAAAGTGGCAGCTAAAACAGCGCTTCCCCAAATCATTGCGTCCGCAATAGCCTTTGCCAATGCTGTTGTATCAAAGCGCACGCTGCCATAGGGCGCGAACAACTGCGCCCCCTGCACGCTGCCACTGCTGCTGAGGCTCTCACTGGCGCTGCCGATGCCATCGTTTACCAGGTAACTGATCGTACCGTTGACGGAAATTGCATTCCCTCCATAATAATTGGTGGTGGTGCTGCCATTGACCGTCACCTCGGTGTAGCCGCCCAGATAATACGTCACCGGCCCGGTGTTCTGGATGACCCGCTCATACTTGCCGTCATAGGCATAGTGCGCGCGGACGGTTGGATTGTTGGTGGTATTCTGCCATCTGAGCAGGCGGCGCAACTGGTCATAGCTCATCTGCTGGCCGGTCTGGGTCCCCTGACATGTCTGGCTGCTATTCGGCGCGCGACATTGCAGGTCGCCCGCATCATCATAGCTGCCG
>JAJPKG010000006.1 GCA_021323815.1 Pseudomonadota bacterium | reverse complement strand
CCAATGCGGATGGCGTCGCCGCCAGAAATATCCAAACGGTAGCCGTCAACCTGCCGATGGTCGCGGATGCTTCCTGCATTCAGTGACAAGCCGCTAGGGCTTGAGCCTATGCGGTGGTTGACTGTCTCATTGATACACAGAAAGGAGTGCGAACAAGGGTGACAAACGGCAATGAATTGGTCAGCCTAGCAGTCTTCGAGAATCACAACATCCGGCAGATCTGGCACGATGACCGGTGGTTCTTCTCGGTTGTAGATGTCGTGCGAGTGCTGACAGAGAGCAAGAATCCTCAGCAATATTGGTATACTCTCAAAGGACGGCTCGCTCAAGAAGGTGCCAACGGACCCCTTACAATTTGTAAGGGGTTGAAATTGCCGGCTGCGGATGGCAAGATGCGCGAGACTGACTGTGCTGACACCGAAACGATGCTGCGCATCATCCAATCGATTCCTTCTCCGAAGGCAGAACCATTCAAGCAATGGCTGGCGCAGGTTGGCACTGAGCGACTTGAAGAGATCGAAGATCCAGAGAAGGCGCTGGATGAGTGGCGCGAGCGCGCCATTCGCTCCTATATGGCGCGTGGTTATTCAGAGGGATGGGCCAGGAACCGCGTCGATGCGATCATCGCGCGCAAATCTGTTACCGGGCAGTGGGCCGTGCGTGGCATCAAACCACGTGAATATGCCATTCTAACAGACCGCATGCATATGGGAACCTTTGGCTTAGGCATTCAGGAACACATGGAGTTGAAAGGCTTTCCGGTTATCCGTCGCGGCAATCGTCTGGTGCATAAGGGAGATTTGCGTGAAGGCATGACGGCATTGGAATCGGCGGTCATTACCTTTGCTGAAAATGTCTCCACGGGCTTGCATATTCAACGTGATTCGCAGGGCTTTGCAGAAGTGGCGCGTGATGTTGATGATGCAGCCGAACTTGCTAAAGAGAATCGCATTAAGCTCGAACAGTTGACAGGCCAGCCGGTTGTTAGCAAGACGAATATGACAATTGAACGCGACGGCGGCTTATGGGGACTCTTGCCCCCACCCGACGAAGCGTAAAGAGCCGCAAAGCACGTGCCCAACTTGCTAGCGCGTGCTTTGTTCTGGTACAAAAAGACATATCCCTTGCGATTTGTCTAGAAATCGGATATACTGCTATAGTTGTCTTTTTATCTATGATGTGGACTTCTGGGATACCGTTGCCGCTCCTCTGATGCCCAGCATGTCGCTGGCCGGCGCGTGCTGCGATCCAGAACCCCACTGGAAATCACGAGCGCCACAGGCTGCGCGGATTCCAGAAAGAAAGGATCCTATGCCCAAACGAGACGTCATCGAGGTAGAGGGCACCGTCGTCGAAGCCCTGCCGAACGCGATGTTTCTGGTCAAGCTCAATGATGGCGAGCATCAGGTGATGGCAACCCTGGCCGGAAAGATTCGCATGAATTTTGTGCGCATTGTGCCAGGCGATAAGGTGCGCTTAGAGCTGTCGCCTTACGACCTCACGCGGGGCCGCATCGTTTGGCGCAACCGCAGCTAGCGCGCGTTGAGCGCATCCCTGGGAAGGAAACGTTGAGATGAAAGTTCGCGCTTCAGTGAAGCCGCGCTGCGAAAAGTGCAAGGTCATCCGCCGCGAAGGCGTGGTGATGGTCATTTGCAGCAAGAATCCCAAACACAAACAGCGCCAGGGCTAAGGTCCGGCGTCATTTTATCGCATTTGGAGGGAAGTGGCTCATGGCCCGCATCGCCGGCGTAGAACTCCCCCGCGACAAGCGGGTCGAGATCGCGCTGACCTATGTCTATGGCATCGGTTTGACCACCAGCAAAAAAATCCTCGCCGCCACGCACATCAACCCCGACATTCGCGTCAAAGACCTCTCGGAAGAGGATGCCAACCGGCTGCGCGAATACGTTGACCGCAACGTCAAGGTCGAGGGCGATCTGCGGCGCGAGGTGGATATGAACATCAAGCGCCTGATCGAGATCGGGTGCTATCGCGGCATTCGCCATCGTCGCAATCTGCCCGTGCATGGCCAGCGCACCCGCACCAACGCCCGCACGCGGCGTGGACCCAAAAAGACGGTTGCCGGCAAGAAGAAAGCCACGAAGAAGTAGCGGAGGAAACAGCCAGGCATGGCAGAAAAGGCAAAGAAGGGGCCGCGCCGGCAGCGGCGCGAGCGCAAATCGGTCCCGGTGGGGCAGGCGCACATTCAGGCCACCTTCAACAACACCATCATCACGCTCACCGACCCCAATGGCAACGTGCTGTCGTGGGGATCAGCAGGGGCGTCGAATTTCAAAGGTTCGCGCAAGAGCACGCCCTATGCCGCCCAGGTGGCGGCGGAAAGTGCCGCGCGCAAAGCGATGGAGCACGGGCTGCGCCGCATTGATGTCTTTGTGAAAGGTCCCGGTTCGGGTCGCGAGGCAGCCATTCGCTCACTGGCGAACGCCGGGTTGCAAGTGACGTCCATTGTCGATGTCACGCCCATCCCGCACAACGGCTGCCGCCCGCCCAAGCGCCGCCGCGTGT
>JAJPKG010000469.1 GCA_021323815.1 Pseudomonadota bacterium | reverse complement strand
TCGCCCCGTTGAGGATGACCACGCTGTGATCCAGGTCAAACGCCGTCCAGCGCTGGGCATAATGCAAGGCGACGGTGATGGGCAAACGTGGGCCGTGCGGCAGGGCATTCCCTTTGGCGTCGGTGAACTGCAACAGATAGGTCCCCAGCGACACCACCCCGCTGCCGCCAGCGCTGGAGCCACTGCCGTCAGCGATCTCGCGTACGTGCAGTTGGATGCTCCCCTGCGCCGCGCTCAGATCGGCGGCAGTGAAGGTGCCGGCAGCGGCCGTGATCTCCAGCGCGCCATCGCTACTGAGGAAATGCGACGGTTTGGCGGGATCAAAGCTCAGGGTGCCGGGCCGCATGCCCTGGGGGCCGGGATGGGCGATGGGATGCGGAGTGGCCGACGTGTGGAACGGGGGATCAACCGGACCGTGCGGGCGATGCAAGACGGATGTGGTGCCGGTCTTGGGATTGAAGTGGTTGGGCTTAGTCGTGCGATGGGTCGTGACGGTTTTCGCCTGAGCAGCGGCCAGTGCAACGAAATTGCCGCTCAGGTTGAACAGCAGCAGGGCGGCTAAGCCGGCTAGTGCCAGCGTGCGTCCCTGACGGTGCAAGCGTGCCAGATACCACTGCTGCAGATAGCGACCGGCGAATTTCCACGTCCCCATGATGCGCTCCCCCTCGCCTGCACGAACAGACCTTCACACGCGAGCGCCCCTGCGCCCGCCTCTGCTTCATAGGATACCTGAATCTTCGCCGTTTGTCCCTATGTAAATTACGTAGATTTTATGTTCTACGTAATTTGCGGAAAAATTCCCTTACGAAAGATGTAAAAACAAACCAAGCTCCTTTCCAGCAAAGATCGCCGCGGTGCGATCGTGAACGTCGAGCTTGGGATAAAGATTGGCACAATGGGTCTCAATGGTGCGCTTCTCAATCTGAAGATGCTCTGCAATGTCGCGAAGGTGCCATTTGAGATAGAACAGAGTGAGGATGGTCCGTTCCCTGGCAGTCACATAGCGCCTGGTCAGCATGTGATGCTCCTGCCAAAACTGGCGATAAAACTGCTCTTCCAGGACGGCCAAAGCATGACTGAGGCTTTTAGCCACGCTCTGGCGCGAAGGAAAGCCAATAAGGGCGTTGCCTTGCACATAGCCATAGATGAAGCCACGCACCATCACCGGTGCGCTGTTCTGCTGCGCTGGCACATGGGGGGGAACGAGCGCCAGGCGTAATGCCTGTTGAGAATAATCGCGCACACTGTGTTGCACAATCTGACTGAGCCGGGCGCGTTCCCGGTGAATCAGGGGAATGAGATGTTCCATCACATGGTGATGGAAATCGGCTTCCAGTGGCATCGCGGCTCTCCTTTCCGGGCAACCGAATATGAAAAACGGCACCATACGGCAAGCGACGGGGCATATACGAGATATAGTTCAGTTCGTCGCTCGCTGTCAAGAGGATGTTATAGCGCAGCGGAAAATCATCAGCTAAGATGAACATGAGCGTGCATAAGGTGGTGCTCATTTCTGAGCAAGGGGGAATGCGCTTGCACATTGCGGCGGCTTCTGGTCTCTACCGGCATCGCCGCGTGTGGTACAATTGCGACGTAATGAGCCGGTCACTGTGGATCGGCTACGGAAATGAGACAGCGTCATTTCCAGCAATGTCGCTCGCATCCTGGAGGGTTCTCGCCATGCGCTACGCATCTAATGTTCTTGAGACAATCGGCAACACGCCGCTGGTGCGCCTGAACGCGCTGGCGCGCGACGTGGAGCCGTTGGTGTTGGCCAAGCTTGAACAATTCAATCCCGGCGGCAGTGTCAAGGATCGCATCGGCCTGCCGATGATCGAAGCGGCGGAGCGCGAGGGGCGGCTGAAACCCGGCGGCCTCATCATCGAACCGACCAGCGGCAACACCGGCACCGGTCTGGCAATGGCAGCAGCCATCAAGGGCTATAAGTGCATGTTCGTCATGACCGACAAAGTCGCCGAAGAGAAACGCAGCCTGCTGCGCGCCTATGGCGCGGAGGTCGTGATCTGCCCCAGCAGCATCCCCGGCGACGATCCCGGCGGCTATCGCCACACCGCCGCGCGGCTGGCAGAGGAAATCCCCGGCGCGTGCCGCCTGAACCAATATGACAACCCGGCCAACCCCGAAGCGCACGTGCGCACGACGGGACCGGAGATCTGGAACGACACCGACGGCAAAGTGACGCATTTCGTCGCAGGCGTCGGCACTGCGGGCACCATCATCGGCACGGCCCGCTACCTGAAATCCATGAACCCCGCCATTCGCGTTGTCGGCGCGGACCCCGAAGGCTCCATCTATTCCGGCGACGAGCCGAAACCCTATAAGGTAGAGGGCATCGGCACCGAAGCCTTCCCCGGCAACTACGATCCCGCGCTGGTGGATGAATATGTGCGCGTGCCGGATCGCGTCTCGTTCGCGCTGACGCGGCGGCTGGCGCGCGAAGAGGGCATCTTGGCCGGCGGCTCTTCCGGCACGGCGCTGGCGGCGGCGCTGGACGTGGCGCGACGCGCAAAACCCTCGGATGTGATCGTGGTGCTGCTCCCCGACACCGGGCGCGGCTATCTTTCCAAAGTTTTCAATGACACCTGGCTGCGCGAGAATGGGCTGGCCGAAGCGCTGCCCGCGCCGACGCTGCACGATCTGCTCGCCTTCCGCCAGCAATCCACCCCTGTGCCGCTGGTGCTGGGCGTGCGCCCCAGCGATACCGTTTCTTACGCCATCAGCCTGCTGCACCAATATGGCATCTCGCAGTTGCCGGTCATCGAAAATGACAAGGTGGTGGGCAGCCTGAATGAGACCAACATGCTGCAACGTCTGGCTGCCGGCGAGCCACTGGAAGGCCAGACCGTGCGCGCCTGGCAGGGACCGCCCATGCCGACGCTGCCGGAATCCGCTTCCGTCCGCGAGGCATACGATCTGTTCCTGGGCGGCCAGACGGCGGTGGCGGTGATGGCTCCCCCGCCGGATAGCACCATCCAGGCGGTCATCTCAAAGAGCGACCTGCTGGAATTTTGGGCGCAGAGCAACCAGGAAGGGCAATAGTCGAGGCGAGTATGCAATTGACGCGCTATGCGGATGCCGCCACATTTCTGGATGCAGCGGCCACATTTCTGGAAGCGCATGAGGCCGAGCATTGCTTGCTGCTGGGCATCGCGCAGACATTGAAACTGAGAACCGAGCCGCCGCGCACGCGCCCCTATCTGGCCCTGGTCATGGAAGGCGAGGATGTGCTGGCTGCTGCTGTGCAAACCCCGCCACATAACGTCGTGCTGTCGTTGAGCGGCGCGCCGGAAGCGTTCGCTGTGTTTGTGGAAGATCTGCGCGGGCGCAATGAACCCGTGCCTGGGGTTATCGGCCCCACCGCGAGCAGCCGCGCTTTTGCCGAACTGTGGCAGGCGGCGACCGGCCAGCCGTTTCAGCGAGAGCGGGCTGAACGCATCTATCGGCTGGAACAGGTGAATGCGATCATCGGCGTGCCGGGGCGGATGCGTCGCGCGGCGGAAGCGGATCGCACGCTCTTAAAGGAATGGATTCTCGCCTTTGACCGTGAGGCGCTCAACGCACCCGCGCCCGATTCCGACGAGGATCTGAACCGAGCCGTTGACCGCTATCTGACGGAACACAACATGGGGATGTATCTGTGGGAAGCTGGCGGCGCGCCGGTGGCGATGGCGGGCCATAGCGGTCCTACGCCGCATGGCATGCGCGTCGGGCCGGTCTATACGCCGCCGGAACTGCGCGGGCGCGGCTATGCCAGCGCATTAGTGGCCGCCCTGAGCCAGACGTTGCTGGATCACGGGCGGCAATTCTGCTTCCTCTTCACCGACCTCGCCAACCCGACCTCGAACCACATCTATCAAACCATCGGCTACGAACCGGTGTACGACGTGGATGTGTATCGGTTTGCGCAGGGCTAGCGCGCGCCGCCAGCGGGAACCAGGATGAGCGGCAGGCCGATCTGCGGCTGGCCGCCCAGCAAACCGGGGCCGAACGCGCCCCCCATAACCGCGATGATCGTGACCTCAATGGGGGATGCGACCGGCGTATAGGAACCGTGCAGCGACATGCGCGGTTCCTGTTTGGAATCAGGGCCGCTAGCGCGCACCCTGGGGCGCGTGAGCGTCATCGGCTGGGCAGTTGGCACCGGCGCGGCGACAGCGCGCAGCTCTTGCGCCACCAGATCCAGCAATTCCGAGATGTCCATCTCAAGGGCACGGGCCAATTCTTCCAGCACGCGGGCCGAGGGATAT
>JAJPKG010000196.1 GCA_021323815.1 Pseudomonadota bacterium | reverse complement strand
GAATGATGTTCTGCGGCTTCACGTCGCGATGCACAATGCCGCGCTCAGCGGCGGATTCCAGTCCCAGTGCCGCTTGCTTTGTGATGTCGATCGCCTGCAACGCGGGCAATGGCCCTTCCCGTTCCACCAATTGTTTCAGGTTATGCCCATCGACATAATCCATCACGATATAGTGGATGTCGCGCTCCTCGCCCCAGGCTACCGGGCGGATGACGTAAGGGCCGGTCAGTTGCTTGAGCAGATCGAATTCGCGCCAGAACCGCTGCAACAGTTCGGCATCGCTGGCGGCTTTGCGGTTGAGCGCTTTCACGGCGAAGATGCGGTTCGTCTCCATATCGCGCGCGATATAGACGACGGCCATGCTGCCGCTGCCGCGCTCGTCAATCAGCTTATAGCGCCCGTGAATGATTCGACCGATCATGCTCAACTCGCTTCGCAAAAGATGGCGTTTGCCGCATCTGATGGTGGTCCTGGGCAATCTCGCCCCATTATACCAATGCCGATGAGAAAATACAATTGGCATCGCCCAAATGGCGGCACCGGCTGAGCTATCTTGCCTATCGCATTTCCGGTGCCGCTCAGCTACCACTGACCATAGACGGGAATGCCCGCGCCGGAGATGAGCGCGGCGTCATCCGAAGCCAGGAAGCGCACCACACGGGCCACTTCCTCAGCCTTTGGCCAACGGGAAAAATCCGCGTTGGGCATGGCCGCGCGGTTGGCAGGGGTATCGACGATGCTGGGCAGAATGGCGTTGACGGTGATGTGAAAAGGTACCAATTCCTTTGCCTGCACTTCGGTCAGCGCCAGCACGCCCGCTTTCGAAACGGCGTAGGCTCCCGCGTTGGCTGCCGTGTCGCGTGCCGCCCGCGCCGAAAAGTTGATGATGCGCCCCCAGTTGCGCGGGATCATATGCCGGGCGGCGTGTTTCGACATCAGGAACGCCGTGCGCAGGTTGAGCGTCATCATCGCGTCCCACGTTGCCGCGTCTAACTCATGCACCGGCTGGCCGGCCATGTAACCGCCGACCACGTTCACCAGCACATCCACGCGCCCGCCCTGCGCCTGAATGCCATCCAGCGTGGCCGAGACGCTGGCCTCGTCGCTGACATCCGCCGGCGTGAAGATGATGCGCTCGTTCAGGTGGGGCGCAATGTTGCCGCGCGCCGCCTCGCGTTCCACCACAAACACCCGGTCGCCCTGCCCGGCGAAGATCTGCGTCACCGCCAGCCCGACGCCCCCCGCGCCGCCGCTGACGATCACCACGCGCCCGCTCTCACTGGCCATGTCGCTGCTCCATTATCGGTTCTGTTGCTCCGGCGGCAACCGACGCAAAATTTCATCGAGGATTCTGAAGACACCAGCAAATTTCTCGTTGGTTTCTTCCGCCTGGTGTGCAAATGCCTCCGCGACAATGTTCTGCATGTCGCGTGCATGGGCATCCATGCTTTCACGCATCTGTTGCACCACCTCGGTGAGGTGGTTGATTTGCCCTTGCTGTTGTTGTGCCATCTCGGTAAGGTGCCCGATTTGCCCCTGCTGTGCCATTACCAAAGCTTCCAGCGCATTGTGGCGCTGCAAAAGCTCGTTGTGAAGAGCTTTCAGTTCGGCAATCGCTTGCAACAGATCGCGCTTATCGACGCGCATCTGAGAAAGCAAGCCGTCTTGCATCGTGTTGATATAGGTCATGTATCTCGCGGTCATGCGATCCAGGCGATCGTCAAACTCGTCGTGATACACCGGCTGAGCGGCCATCGCTTACCTCCCGCGCTTGCATGCAAATATGAACGTTGTCCCAAGTGTATCACAGGCGGGTGGGACCGTCGAGGACGATACCGAGCGAATATGGCCAACATCATTGCATTCTGCCGCGTAATGTGTATCATGAGCGCGGAAGGGGTAACGCTCTTCGAGAACCAGGTATTGCGTGAAGTTTCTCGCGCGAGATTATTTATAGCGGAAAGGGTACATCATGAATCAACAGTCACTCACCATGTCGGCCATCGTCGGCGTGGTCGCAGGCGTCATCGCCTTCGGCATCTATGAGGTCATTGCCAAGCTGACGAAGGTTGGGTTTAAGCATGGCTTGCCAACGGCAGCCATCGTCGGGGTCGTGACGCTGGTCGTTGCTTTTGGCATCTCCTATTTCATCACTCAGTCGCGGACGAAAAAGCCTGCGTAGGGTGCTGCCAACCTCTGCTGCCCGGTGCCCCATGAGGGTGCCGGGCATTCTTGTTTCAAGCGTCCGATATGATGCTGGTCATCCCCGGAATAGCACAAATATCTTACGCTGATCGCTCAGAGTTTTCCCTACAACTACATTGGCGATATAATGAAGCAAAACCAGCAGGTCATGCGGGGCGCGAGCGCTGCCCAAGCGCGCAGATGCCCCCCAACGAGGTGGATGTATGGCACCGGAAAAGAATACGCTTGCGGTGCTGGTGGTGGAGTCTTCTCTCCAAGCCGCGCAGGCGCTCGCGCAACAATTGGCCCAGCGGTTTGGACCGCGCCTCAACGCCGCCACGACGGCCAGCCGCAGTGAGGCATTGCGCATTGTGCAGCAGCAGCCGATAGATCTGGTGATTGCCAACGTGAAGTGCGGCGACGGCGATGGGCTGACGCTGTGCCAGGAATTGCGCAACTTGCCTGAGATGGCCGAAGTGCCGATTTTGCTGCTGGCGGAAAACGCTAGCACGCAAGATAAAATTGCCGGTTTCACCAGCGGCGCGGATGATTATGTCGTGCGCCCGATTGACGAGCGGCTGCTGGCCGCGCGCATCGAACTGCTGGTGCGCATCAAACATCTTTCCGCGTGAGGTCCCACCTTCCGATCCCCTCCTCAGCAAAGCTAAAGAGGGAGAGCCGATGAACACAAGTGGCCGATGGTTGGCGAGATCGTGTCCATGTGTCACCGGCGTCTTGTTGGTAGTTCAGCAAGCTCTTTTGTGACCTCCTTTCCCCGCCGATAGAGGATGATGTGACGGCAGCGGCGCACGACCCGCCGTCACGTTGAGAGGAAGCGCATGCACACAGGCATGCGCGGCGGCTGCGCGTTTCACGCTGAAACGATGACGCGCCGCCCGGCAGCGAGACGCCACCGCACGGAAGATCCGGCGCAGGCGCTCGCATAGGACGCCGAGGATTTTCCCGGCAGAGGAGGCCACCAGGCTCATGGGATTCCGCATCAATACCAACATCAACGCCATCGACACCGAGCGCAACTTGATGATGACCTCGACCAGCATGTCCACCACCATGCGGCGCTTGTCATCCGGCCTGCGCATCAACAGCGCGGCGGATGACGCCGCTGGCTTGGCCATCGCCCAAAAGCTGGACGCGCAGGTCAACGGCCTGAACCGCGCCGTGCAAAACGCGCAGGATGGCATTTCGCTGGTGCAGACGGCGGAAGGCGCGTTGAACGAAACGCAGTCGATCTTGCAGCGCATGCGCACCCTGGCGGTGCAGTCCGCCAACGACACCAACACCCAGACGGACCGCATCGCCATCCAGTCCGAAATGAACCAGCTTGCCACTGAACTGTCGCGCATTTCCAACACCACGACGTTCAACACCAAGAACCTGCTCGCGGGCGGCTTCAAGGGACAGACGTTGCAGATCGGCGCGAACACCGGCGAGAACATGAGCTTCAGCATCAGCGCGATGGATGCCGCGTCGCTGGGCGTCGCATCGAATGGCGCGACGGTCAGCACCAGTGCGAACCTGGCGAATATCACGTCCGTCTCGAACGTGGGCACCGGCTTCAAGAACGGCGTCAACTACACCGTGAAAGCGACATCCCTGACGGCGGGCCAACTGACCGATGCCAACGGCGCGCTGACCAAGGGCGTGACACAGGGCCAGAACATCGGCAACGAGCAGCTCAACGCCGAGGGCGCTTTCGCCGGCACGGCCACCACGAATTACACCTTCCGCGTCAGCGGCGTGGATTCTAGCGGCACCAAGGTCACGCAGATCCAGTATTCGACGGATGGCGGCTCGACCTGGGCGACGGCGCAGGGGCAGATCCAAAAAGACGGCACCTATGATTTCCAGGTGGCAACCAGCAGCGCCAGCCCCACCACCGACAGCGGCATGAAGTTCAACTTCTCGCTGCCCAGCAGCGGTGCCATCAACCCCGCCATCGGCGACCAGTTCACCTTCACGGCGAATCCCTCGCAGACGGTCACCGCCGCCAGCCTGGGCGCAGTCACCGCCAGCACAGGCGGCGCGTGGACGCTGAGCAGCGTCACCGGCAAATATAATGGGACGCTGTCGGGTCCGATCTCGCTCTCGGTGACGACCGGCGCAACG
>JAJPKG010000437.1 GCA_021323815.1 Pseudomonadota bacterium | reverse complement strand
TCCATCGCGGTTTCCAGCGCGAACTGGCTCTGCATCTCGCCGGGCGCGCGCATGGAACCGGGCGGCTGCGCGTTGAGCCGCACGCGATAGTGTTGCACGGCGATGTTCGGGCAGGCATACAGAAAGCGCGAGGTGGTGGCCCCGTTCTCATAATAATCCGCGGCGGCAGATCCCTCGGACCAGGTCTCATGCGCCAGCGCCGTGAGGTGTCCCTCGGCGTCCGCCCCCAGCCGGATCTGGTGCCAGGTCGCCGGGCGCTGGCGGGCGTCGCGCTGCATCTGCTCGCGCGAGAGGCGGGCGCGCACCGGGCGGTTGAGCTTGCGCGCTGCCAGCGCGGCCAGCGGCGCTTGCGATTTCGTGGAAAGCTTCGAGCCGAAACCTCCGCCCACGTGTTCCGCGATGACGCGCACGTGCTGCGGATCGATGCCCAGCGCGTCCGCGATGGTGCGCCGCGCTCCCAGCGGATATTGCACCGAGTCATAGACCGTCACATCTTCGCCTTGCCATGCCGCGACCGTCACATGCGCTTCCCAGGGATTATGCGTCTGCGTGGGAAGTTCATAGCGTGCGTCCAGCTTGATCTGCGCCTGAGCCAACCCCGCCTGGATGTCGCCCTGCTTGAAATTTTCCTCATCGTCGCCCACCGGCTCCACGTTGGGGGCACCCTCGCGCACAGAGACGGCGTCGTCCTGCATGGCGGCGCGCATGGTGGTGACGGCGGGCAGCTCGCTATAGGTCACGTCCACCAGCCGCGCGGCCTCGTCGGCGATCTGCTGAGTGGTGGCAACGACGAAAGCGACATCCTGCCCGTCATACATGATCTCGCGGTTGAACCAGATATACGGTTTGCCATTCGGTTTGCGGGGCGGCGTTGGCTCCTGGTTTTCGCTGCTCAGCACCAGCAGCACGCCCGGCAGCGCCTCCGCCCGGCGGTGGTCTACCCGCTCCACGCGCCCGCGTGGGATGGTGGCCGAGACGATGGTGCCATAGACCATATCCGGCAGCACGATATCAAAGGTATATTTCGCCGCGCCGGTGGCTTTGGCCAGCCCATCGCGGCGTGGCACGCCCTGGCCGATATAGCCCGTGCGTGCCAGCGAAGGTGGCTTCTCGATGGTGGTCATGATCGAACCTTCCTATGAAAAAGGAGGGGAACACGAAGGACGCGAAGAGGGCGAAGAAACACGAAGTTTTTTGAAGAAGGGATGGCATATTCCACGCTCTTCACCAGCATGCTCCTCATGATCGTATTGCCTTCGCGTCCCTTCTTTACCTTCGTGATCTTCGCGTTCCCGTCCTTCTTTCTCGTTTATCTCTATACACTCCCTAAAATCGCCCGTCGCACCGCGGCTTGAGCCATCGGGATCTTATAGGCGTTGTCGGGCAAGGGCTGCGCGCCTTCCAGTGCGAGTTGTGCGGCGCGCCCGGCGAGATCCGCCGTGAGCGGCTGGCCGAGCAATGCTGCTTCGGCGGCGACGGGGCGATAGGGTCCCCAGGCGACGCCACCCAGCGCCAGGCGCGCATGCGTCACCACGCCGTCGTTTTGCGCGATGACGGCGGCGGCGCTGACGATGGCGAATTCATATGCCGCCCGGTCGCGGAGCTTGATGTATGTGCCCCGCGCCTTATCCGGCGGCAGCGGCGCGACGATGCCGGTAATGATCTCATCCGGCGCGATGACCGTGTTGCGGCGCGGGTCGTCCGCAGGCGCGACGAAAAAGTCAGCGATGGGCACGCGCCGCTCGCCGGCAGGACTGCGCAGCACCACGCTCGCCTCCATCGCCGCCAGCGCGTTCACCGCGTCTGAGGGATGCACCGCGACGCACGTGGCATGCGGCTCTGCCGTGCCATAGCCAAAGAGCGCATGCCGGCTGGTGTTGCCCAGCAATGCTGAACACACCGCCGCCTCATCATGCTGCCCGTTTCCAGCCCGGAGGGGTTTCTGTTCCGAGCCGGATGGTTGAGCACCCAGCGGGCTGGCGCGTTTCAGGCACGCGAACGCGCTGTCACGGTAATACGGGCAGCGCGGCTGTTGCAGCAGGTTGCCGCCGATGGTGGCGAGATTGCGCACCTGCGGGCTAGCGCTCTCGCTGATGGCCTGGGCCAGCACGCCGTAATGCGCCTGCACGGTGGGATGGTGCATCACCGCGTTCAGCCGTGCCAGTGCGCCCAGCCACAAGCCGTCGGCGGGATCGTAAATGATGCGGTCAAGGCCGGGGACGCGCGAGATATCCACCAGGATCGCGGGTGCGGCCAGGTCATCCGCCATCAAGGGGACGAGATCCGCCCCGCCGGCGATGAGTTGCGCGCCGGGCGCGGCCAGCAGTTCCAGGGCGTCCTCTAGTGTGGCGGCGCGCGCATAGTTGAAACGATTCATCGCGGTTGCTCCATGCGCTCTGCGGCATCTGCGATGGCCTCGCGGATGCCGATGTATGCCGCGCAGCGGCACAAGTTGCCCGCCATCCCTCGCCGGATGTCGTCTTCGCTGGGATGTGGATTGTCGCGCAGGAAGGCGACGGCGGACATAATCTGCCCCGGTGTGCAGAAGCCGCATTGCAGCGCGTCATGTTCCACAAACGCCGCCTGCAAGGGGTGCGGCGTGCCATCCGGCGCGGCCAGCCCCTCGATGGTGGTGATCTCACTGCCATCCGCCATCACCGCCAGCATGATGCAGGAGGTGACGCGCTCGCCGTTCACCAGCACCGTGCATGCGCCGCATGCCCCCTGCGCGCACACCAGTTTCGTGCCGGTCAGCCCCAGCCGCTCGCGCAACGCCTCGGCCAGCGTCAGGCGCGGCTCGATCTCCAGCGCGTGCTCGCTGCCGTTGACGCGCAGCTGCACCATCACTCGTTGCTCCTCTGCCTCTTGCATATCGCTCATCGAAATATGCAGCGCGGATACCCCGTGCTTCGAGCAATGGGGAGGAAGCGCTGCCCGCCGTTAGGCGGACCTCCCGTTCGTGTAAGAATAGCCGTCTCCTC
>JAJPKG010000017.1 GCA_021323815.1 Pseudomonadota bacterium | reverse complement strand
GAAAGTTCTATTACCAGAACAACAGGCCGGGATCGATGCCGCCATCGAGCACGATGCCACGTTTGTCATCGTATTTCCCACGCCATTCGTAGATGCCTGGCACCTCGGCTAGTTCATCGGCCATGCCGCGTTTCTGCGCCTGAATGATTTCATGCTGGCGCAGGCTCACCATGAAAGGCTGCAATCGGCGCAGCAGCTTGCGCGCCTGTTCAGGGTGCTGGCGCAGTTTCACCGTCAGATCAGCAATCTCGGCTTGCGCGTAAGCATAGGGGACGATGACAGGGACAGTGGCATCATCGATCATCTGGAAGCGCGCCGCCACTTCGGGATAATCGAGCAGTTTGCGCATCGGCTGCACTTTTTTGAGATCAAGATCGAGATGCCGGTAATAGTCCTCGAAGTACTGATGATAGACGGCGGGATCATGCAGATCCACTGTGCCTGAGCGGGTGAGCTTGGCAGCGACATCTGTTCCGGTCCGATACGCACCGGGGGGGATGTTACCTTCTTCGGGGATGAAGACCACGACCTGGCCCAACCTGGGTAGATTGCCTTCACGGTTGCAGCGGCCCGCCGCCTGGGCAATACTATCCAGGGGCCCCATCGCGCGCAAGACCAAGGGGAAATCAATATCCACTCCGGCTTCGATCAATTGCGTAGAAACCAGCAGGCATGGCGCGCCATCTTTCAGTCGTTGGCGGGCATCTGCCAACACTGCGCGACGGTGCGCGCCACACATCCAGGTGGAAAGGTGCAAGGCGGAGGAATCATCCAGCGCTGCCAGCAATGCTGCGGCATCACGCCGGGTGTTGACAATGGCGAGCGCCTGCCGTTCAGTGCGCATCCGCTCTGCAACCTGTTCCCACGCCCATTTGACATCGTTTTGCGGCCACTGATATTGCACGCGCTGTAACGCCTTGAAAAGGCGTGCAGGATCGGGGATGATTTCGCGCACTCCCGGCAATCCTTTGAAATCCGGTTGATCGTCCAGTGCGGGCTGTGTCGCCGTGCATAACACAACGGTGACGCTATAGCGCGCCACAAGCTGGCGTAACACGTCGAGGATGGTTGCCAGCACATGCGGAGGCAAGGTTTGCACTTCATCGAGGATGATGACGCTGTTGGCGATGGCGTGCAGCTTGCGGCATGGAGTGGTCTTTGCCGCAAGCAGGCTTTGGAAAAGTTGAATGGTGGTGGTGACGATCAGCGGCGCGTCCCAGTTTTCTGATGCCAGTTTCGCCCAGATCTCTTCCAGCGTCGGATTATCGGGATCGCTCGCCGTCACGCCGCTGTGGTGTTCAAGGACGGCGCGCAGGTTGTGGGAATCGAAGATCTCGCGAAAGACATCCGCTGTTTGCTCGGTGATGCTCATATAAGGGATCGCATAGATAACGCGCTCTTTGTTGAAAGCTAGCGCATGCGCTAGCGCGAAAGCCAGGCTGGATCGCGTCTTGCCGCCACCGGTCGGTACCGTCAAGCGAAAGAAGCCTGGATCCCAGCCAGCCGCCGCGACGCATTGCGCATAGATCTCGTGACGCAGTTGATTTAACAGGTTTTGTTTTTGCCCAGAAAGCTGCTGCTGGTTCTCTTGAAACCAGGCCCATAACTCAGGCAGGGTGGGATAGCCCTCCCGATCCGGAACATTACCTGCCGTAAAATGACGCTCGGTGTCCAGAAAGTCGGCATCTACCAGCGCAGAGAAGAGCATACGCAGGAACAATTCCGCCTCATAAGGCGTTGCTTTTGACAGCCAAGAGGGAAATGCCTTCGTCGCATCGATTCGGCTCCATTCGGTGGCCAGTTCACGCTGTGCCGTCTGAATAGCGGTTTGTACCTCATTATCCTTCATCTTGCCCGGCAGCCATGCATTTTTGAGCGTCTTTTGGGCAGGTAAGCCGCCATGATGGCCAGCAATGAGGAACGCGAGCAGATCGATTTTTTGCTGGACGGCCCATACCGCTCCTGCGCCTTTATGATCCGGCCCACCTGGTTTCACAACACCTGCCTCTGCATCGCGCAGATATTGCTGGAAAGCAGGATTGAATTTGCCAATATCATGGAATAATCCGGCGATGCGCGCGCCATCTGCTGCGCCAAATGGTGTGGCGAATTGCGCTGCCATATCAGCGACATTCCTCAAATGTTCCAGCAGGTCTTGTCGCTTGCCTTGCTGGTTGCGTGTATGGGCGATATACTCCATGCTATCTCTCCTCTCACAAGCTGTGTATCACCAGCCATAGCGGTGAATATATTCACTATTCTACCTGCATCCAAGAAAAAGGAAAGAAGCGTAAAGATGGCTACGCGATAGCCCCATCACCTCCACTCAGCAATTCTAGTGCTGCAACATATACCCCCGCCTCATGCTGATAGATCGCTTCCAACTCGGCCAGACGTTGCGGTGACGCCCCCTGGTGCCTGGCCTGATCGAGCCGGTCCAGCGCTTCTTTCATGCGCCGCTCGGCCAGCTCCATGTGCCACCATGCCCGCTCGAAATAGCCCTCCGGTTCCTGATCCAGTTCGGCTGGGTCCGGCTGATCTGCTTGGATGCGGGGATCACGGAGGGGCAGAACCT
>JAJPKG010000018.1 GCA_021323815.1 Pseudomonadota bacterium | reverse complement strand
TACCAATCAGACTCACGCCTGATTGCCAGAGGCACCTCTGTCCCCAAGCGTTGCACCAGTTCGCGACTGGCCTGTTTCCCTGTGCCCCAGGGTACAGCACGGATCTCCCACTGAAACCACTCCGACCGCTAGGTGGGAACTGCCTCACCATCTGTGCAGGATGGATCGCTTTGCACCAGTTTCACGCACATCCTCCCACAGAAACAGCGTGATCGTCAAGGGGACAGTCAATGGCTAAAGCCTTTGCCTGCCCTTTCATCCGCATGGCCTCAAGGCACAGCGGCTTTACGGGCTTTCGTATAATTCTGATAGGGTTTGCGGTGTTCGATACGTTGCTTCTCGATGCCCAGGGCGGTGTAAATTGCCATCGCTTGCTCAGCCGAGAAAATCTTGCCCCCATCGGACACGATCATGCCTGGCACTCCATACTGATAGATGGCGGCGTAGAGCACCCGGAGGTAGGCACCTAGATCCTGAGTGGGGCTGATGACGCTGGCCAGATTGGCACGAGTGGCATTGTCCAGAATCGAGATGTTGTACGCCGTCCCGGTGAAATCGGCGCACTGGTGGTCGGTGAGATAGCGCACATCCACTGACCAGATTGCGTGAGGAATGTCAGTGGCAAAAGGCATACGCTTCTTGGGCCGCTTCGGCTTTTCTGGGAGAGCCAGTTCCGGATAGAGATCGCGATGGACCCGCAGAATACGTCCGCAGGTGCGCGGGCTGAGGTGGATGCCCTGCTGTTCGAGGGCATAACTGAGACGATGAGCACCCAACAACGGATTGCGGTCGAGCTTGCGCGCTGTTTCCATTTTGGCTAGCGTGACTTTGGACGGGCCTTTGGGTCCCGTTGGCTTGTTCTCTAATCCCGGCACTCCTTCGACGAACCAGCGGGTGAGTGTTCTGCGCACCGTCAGGCGGGTGGTTTCCAGATAAGCGGCAATCCGTGTAATCGTCCAGCCCTCGTAATGCAAATTGACAATGGCCATGCGCCGATTATCCGCTCCCAGAATATCGGCGAAGCGCGGATAGCGCCTTTTGAAGGTCGTTTGTAGCGGGGCTTCATCGAGCACTCTGGCAATCGTGTGATGGCTAGGCTGGCGACCATGTTTGACGTAGATGATATCGGCGATCTCCCGCAAGGTGAGCGATGGGCACTCAGCTTTCAGCGCGCGAATGTGACTGCGCACCGTCTTGAGAAGGGGGCGTGGAGCGGTTTCATCGGGCTTGGGGATATGCGGCAAGAGACCGCGGATGCCCTCGCGCTGAAAGCGTTTGGCGCGCTTGGTCAGTGTGCTGCGCGAAATGCCGGTGGCTTCGGCGCGCTCAATGGCCGATTGGCCAAATAAGACCATCGGGCGCACACTCTCATACAACTCCTGCTCTGGCCAGGTAAAATCCAGACGGAGTTGTTCCCAAGCCGGCTCCGTTGGCTGTGGCTGTCGTTTGGTCTTCGGCACCCCTCTCACCCCGCACATCCTACCATTACTAATACGAAAAGACTTTTGTGCTCTCTAGTGGTCAGATCAGATAGAGTTTAATCTACCTGTTCGGTATCGTCGCCTGCTAGTAATTTGTCATAGAAGCGAGAAAGCTTGGTGCGCGCCAGTGGTGTGGTAAAGCGCCAGTGAATCTGACAGCGGGCGGCATTGCGCTCGCGTTCCCAGGTCCACAACCGCTGGCACAACGCCTCCTGACTGGGCAGGCGGTGCCGCAAACACTGCCGTTGGATGATGCCAATCTCGATCTCGGCCATATGCAGCCAACTACCGTGTGCAGGAGTGTAGTGGACCTCAAAGCGTTTGACCAGCCGACGGGCTTCCGTCGCTGGAAAAGCTAGATACAGCGTCGCCAGCCGATGGGTATTGAGGTTGTCCTGCACCAAACGAATCACCTGGGCATCGGGATAGCATTCGTCGGCTAACCCTTGCAACTGCCGTGCATCGTCCAAGCGCGTCCGCTGGCCAGTGACCCCGACATGCCGCCAGCCTGCCTGTGGCTCAACCAGCACAACCAGATTGGCAGTCCCTACCCGCGCATATTCGTAGTCCACGCGTTCGCCATGCCCTGGGCCGACAGGCAAGGTGGGGCGGGTGTCGGCATGCAGCGTCACCAGCTTCTCATCCAGGCACACCACCGGGCAGTCGGCATCAGCCGGTTCGGCATAGAGATCCAACACCTCTTCCATCGCCGCCAGAAACGGCGCATCGCGCTTGGCTAAACACCACGATTCCTGCCGCCACGGTTTGAGATCGTTTTTTTGAGTACGGCATGAATGGTGGCGGGGGCAATCCGCTCCACCACTCCCAATTCGATCCGCTTGTTCCGTAACAGGCGTAAGGTCCAATGGTCCTGCCCCTCTGGCACCGGACTACAGGGGATCGCGACTAACAAGGCTTCCTCATCTCCGGTCAGCGCCTGGCGGCGTCGAGCTGGTACCCGATCATGCTGCACTGCCTCGACGCCACCCTGCTGATAGCGCGTGTGCGTGTTGTAGACCGTCGCGATGCTCACGTCGAACGCTTTGCACAACTCCTGCACGCTCCACCCCTCCGCCATTTTCAGCAGCAGTTGGCCACGGGGGCGAATCCGCGCCGTCACTTTGCCGTAATGGACCACCTACTGAAGCTGTTGGCGCTCCTCGTCGTTCAGTTGGATGGTGAAAGCCATCGGTGTCGCCCCCCGTTTTGGCTTTCATCCTACCATACTCTTCTAGTACTACAGCCGCACTTCCGCAAAATAGCACGATGTAATGGCATCTCATGGCTAGCGGGCGAAGTGATGGCGGAACGCAGTTGCTGGATTGACAACAAGCGCCGGAGCCAAGTGCGGCTGTAGTACTAGGGCGTGTTTGATCTATCCACTAGAAGTGATACAAAGAAAAGATCAAGATTCGCCGTGCGTTTGTTCACTGGAAACAAGAGCCATCGCCTGTGCAACGAGGTCCGGCGCGGCGGGGTCCAGCCAGCGGATGCGCGTGTCGGGGCGAAACCAGATCAGTTGCTTGCGGATGAAGCCGTGCGTGTCCCATTTCAGGCGCTGCACGGCATCAGCCAGTGACATTTCGCCACGCAGATACGCGCCGATCTGCGCGTAGCCCAGGCTGGACATCGCCGGCAGATTCCAGGCATAGCCCCGCGCCACCAGCCCTTCCACTTCGGCGACGAAGCCCGCCGCCATCATCTGATCCACCCGCGCATCGGCCCAGGCATAAAGCCGCTGGCGTTCGGTGTTCAGGCCGATCATCGTCAGGGCATAGGGCGTGGGGCGGCGCAGTTGTTGCGCCGAAAAGGGCCGGCCTGTCGCCTCGATGACTTCCAGCGCGCGAATGACGCGCCGCACGTTGGCCGGCGGAATCTTCGCGGCGGCAGCGGGATCGCGCTCCGCCAGCAGGGCGTGCAACACATCAGCCCCCTCGCGTTCCGCCTGCTTTTCCCATTCGACGCGGCGGGCGGGGTCAGGTGGCACAGAAGGGATCTCTAGCCCGTCGATGACGGCGCGCACATAGAGGCCGGTTCCCCCCACCAGCAGCGGCACGTTGCCCCGCGCGTGGATGTCCGCGATGGCGCGGGTGGCGAGCATCTGATAATGCGCCAGCGTGAACGGCTCATCCGGCGCAACCACATCCAGCAGGTGATGCGGCACGCGGGCGCGCTCCGCTGGCGTGGGTTTGGCGGTGCCGATCTCCATCTCGCGGTAAATCTGGCGCGAATCAGCGCTGACAATCTCGCCGCCCAGCGCCTCAGCCAGCGCGATGCCCAGCGCCGTCTTGCCGCTGGCGGTTGGCCCCACGACCGCGATGAGGGGAAGAGACTGCGTAGTAATAGGCTCCTGCATAGGGGCATCATATCATAGCGCCGTGCTATACAAGCTCACCACACTGTTATGATATAGTGGAATGGCGGCCAACGATGCGCTTGGTTCATCGTTTGCTGGCATGCTTCTTGCGTTCGCGCATGGCATGGTATCTTGTTCACCTACATCATCCACAGGAGGTCACATCATGGTCTTGGCGAGCGTCCAAGAGGTCAACCTCATCCCCAACAACGGGGGATTCCTTGACCTGTTGTTTCACCACACCTACCTGATTATCAACATCTTCGGCTTTTTCGATAAGTCAGGGGGCTATAAGGTGACGCTGGCGGGGTTGATTGTGCTGCTGGTTGTGGCGCTGGCGGCGGCAGCCATCGCCGAGCGCCTGGCGGGATCAAAACCCGGCAAGAGCATCATCACACCCTTGTTGCTGGCGCTGCTTGGCTCATACATCTTCTCACTGTACGTGCTGTTGCCCTTTGATCTGATTATCGAAGGGGTGCGCATCGTCGCAGCGTTGCTGGGGGCCATCGTTTTCGGCGTCTTCTATGTGCTCATCAGCAAACAGGCCGCACCAAAGAAAGCGGCTGCCTGAGTGCTTCGGCACGCGCACGCTGGGGCAGGCATACCAAGCCTGCCCCAATGTCGTGTTGTTGGGGGCCTTTTTTCCGGTTAAGCTGGTGCCCAAAGCTTGATGGTACCATCCTGCGCACCGCCGCACGAGGCCAACATTTGGCCGTTTGGCGACCAGGCCACGCCATGCACCCAGTCGGTATGCCCCCCTAATGTGACCAGACTTTTGCGGGTGCGCACATTCCACAGGCGCACTGTGCGGTCAGCGGAAGCGGAAGCCAACAAGGTCCCATCCGGTCGCCACGCGACCCGCAGCACATGACCTGAATGGCCGGTCAAAACGCTTACCAACTCGGCTTTCCGCGTATCCCACAGGCGTACCGTCGTGTGACCAGAAGACGCCAACAACGTGCCATCCGGCGACCAGCGCATGCAATAGGCGATGCCGTTATGGCCAGCCAAAACATATGCCTGTGAGCCAGTCGTCGCTTCCCACACACGCACGGTAGCATCCCGCGCGGTTGAGCCTACCCAGATCCCGTCGGGCGACCAGGCAACGCTGGTGACGGGGGCCGTATGGCCGCGTAAGATCAGCTTACACACTCCGGTCGCGGCATCCCAAATACGTACTGTTTGATCGCTCGAACCGCTGACCAGGCATGTGCCATCCGGCGACCAGGCGACGTCACTGACCCCGTCGGTATGTCCTTCCAACATCTGGTGTTGGCATGCACCACTGACATCCCAGATGCGAATGCGATGGCCAAATGAGGCCGAAGCGATCATCTGGCCATTCGGCGACCAGGCGACGGCATCGATGCCTTTTGTATGCCCGGAAAAGCGTTCGATCAGCTGGCGTGATGCCACATCCCAGATGGCCACCGTTTGGTCATATGAGCCAGAAGCCAGCCGCGTGCCGTCGGGAGAAAAAGCGACGCTGAAGCAGCCGCGCACCGGATGCGCCTTGATGGATGCCACCAGCCCCCATTGATCCGGTGGGGCGAGCGGCGCAGTAACAGGTGCCACCTGTGGTCCCAGGCCCAGCATGCGGATCAACACCTGCATGCCTTCCTCGAACGTGCCACGCGTGAAATCCACCCAATGCAAGCCGCGCAGCAACAGTGGCACCTGGCACGGCTCAGCGATGAGGGGGATGTACGTCGCAATCTTTCCTTCTCCATACAGGCTCCAAGCGGCATACCATTCACTCTGCACCCACGGGGACGCCACAGAAGTGGGAGAGAGAACAACAAGAAACGTGTCACATGCGCGCAATTCGTTTTCGATGGTTGGCCCCAGATGTCCGGGACCAAGATTTTCCTCATCATACCAGACGCTCATCTGCATGCCACGCAACGCTGTGACAAGCTGCCGGCAAAATGCGTTATCCTGGTGCGAATGGCTCACAAAAATTTTTCGCGACGTGACGGCGCTCATGTGCATTCGTCCCTTCCCTGCTGATGAGTTCAAGATGCTGTCTTTCATCATACGTCTGCGCTCTGCAAACCGTCAACAGGGCATAAAAAAAATGTCCCTGCCAGCGAAGCAGGGACGTGAGCGATTGCGATGCAGTTACGGTTTGCACGCCCATTCGCGCCAGGAATAGCCGTCGCGCACAAAAATCTCGTGCGCCGCCTGGATGTTAGCCCAGGCATTGTATGGGC
>JAJPKG010000212.1 GCA_021323815.1 Pseudomonadota bacterium | reverse complement strand
TACCAATCAGACTCACGCCTGATTGCCAGAGGCACCTCTGTCCCCAAGCGTTGCACCAGTTCGCGACTGGCCTGTTTCCCTGTGCCCCAGGGTACAGCACGGATCTCTCACTGAAACCACTCCGACCGCTAGGTGGGAACTGCCTCACCATCCCGCAGGATGGATCTCTTTGCACCGGTTTCGAGCAGATTCTACCGCAACAACGACGAAGTTGTCAAGGGGACAGTCAATGGCTCAAGCCTTTGCCTGCCCTTTCATCCGCATGGCCTCAAGGCACAGCGGCTTTACGGGCTTTCGTGTAACCTTGTGGTGTTGTGCTCAGTGAAAATGATGCGTCACCACCAGCACGCCCAATGCCACGCCGATGACCGCCGCAAGGATCATCGAGCAAATGATGAAGATGCGGCTGCGGGCGGCGGCTTTACGCTGGGGTAAGGTGCCGGCAGGGGTGATATGCCCCAGTGACGCGCTGACAACCGAAGGGCGCAGGCTCACCTGGCGTGACTCGCGCAGCCGTTGCAACGCCTCATCCTTCAAGGGATTGCCACAGATGCCGCAGAAATCGCTTTTGGCATCCACCGCGCTGCCGCATCTGCCGCAAAAGTGGCCGGAACTGGGATTCGTCGCGGCAGGATCGGTTCGGGACGCGGGGACGCTGAACCGGCGCGCGGGGGTTTGCTCCGGCGGCGGGGTGGGTTCGGGAGCGAGCAAGATGGGCACGGCAGCAGAAGAGGTAGCAGCGACGAGCGCGCCAGGCGTCGTCTCATTCGATGGCTGGTCCGACGCGCCGCAATTCCGGCAGATGCCCTGTTCATCGAACTCGGTGCCACCGCATGCAGTGCAGGTCATGCCGCCAGGCTCCTCTCGTCGCTGTGCTGATTGCATGAGCAGTATACGCCTGCAAGGATGCGATGGCAAGAGGGATATGACCCGTGCCTCTTGACGATTGGGCCGATGGCTGATACACTCTGTAAGCAAGGCCCTTTTTCACGCAGGATTGTGTATTGTATAGATATCACCTTCCCACGTTTTCCAGCATGGAGATCCATTAGTATGGATGCGGCTGGGACGGTGAGCGTCCCGGCAGTGAGCAGTGGCTCAGGAGGCGGTCAATGATTCTTATCGGTCACTATCATGTGCAGCTCTTCGCGTTGGTGAGTTTGATTGTGGTATGGCTGGTGACCTTTCAACTATTGGCGCTGCTCTTCTCGCAACTCGCGCGCGGCGCGCTGGCCGCATGGAATGTGGGCTTTTTGGGCGTGACGGCTATCTATCTGCGCAAACCCAGTGCATTTGTGCGCTTCCTGCAATTTGTCTTTCCGCTGGTGGGCGCGGGATCAGCCGTCTATTGGCTGAGTCGTCTGCAACCGATGTTCGTTTCCAGCATGCCGAATGTGAAAGATCTGCATCTCGCGGTCGCCGCCGTGATGACCGTGATCCTCGGCGCGCCGCGCATCTTGGGCGCGCTCTATGAATTGCGCTATCCCTTATGGGGCGAGGCACGGTTCATCGACCGCGTGGCGCGCGCGCAATCACCCATTGCTTTCACCGCTGTCGGGCGCGCCTATATCCGCGAGCGCTTCGACGCCACACCGGAAGAATTTGTGCGCATCGTGCGACGCCGCCAGGTGCCGCAGATCTTCGGCACCCATTCGTGAGCAGTTCATCCACAATGCAGGAGCTTCAACGCATGGCAACCCCTGAGCGCGATCCCGATTGCCTGTTTTGCAAGATCATCGCGGGTGAGATCCCCGGTACCAGGCTGCTGGAAACGGATGATGTCATCGTCATTCAAGATATCAACCCCCAGGCACCGGTGCATGGGCTGGCGATTCCCAAGCGCCACATTCCTTCCGCCGCGCACCTCACCCTGGCGGATGCTGCAACGCTCGCCGCAGTCATCGACGCCGCCAACACTGTCGCCCGCGACAAAGGCGTGGCGGATTCCGGCTATCGCCTGGTGATGAACATCGGCCCGGATGCCGGCCAGTCGGTCGCGCACCTGCACGTGCATATTCTCGGCGGGCGGGCGCTCGGCTGGCCACCGGGCTAGACGCCATCCCCCACCCCCTCCCCAGCAGAGATGGAGAGGGGGTGCCTAAAAGCAATGCGCTCGATCCCCTAAAAGGAACCATGTGGCCCCTGTTTTTATGATGAATGTTTGTTTATCCATCGACCTTTTGAAGGAGATCCGCTCATGCAGGCGACAATTCCGCAAAAGCACCCCAGAGCATTTTACGTTTCCTTCTGGGGGCTGGTTCTTGTAGTGTTATCGTTGATTTTCACGCTCTTACTGGCAAGGTTCTTTTTCGCAACCTATGATGATACATCTCCTTCTGCATTCTCCCGCATCACCCAGGGTATCAATACTCAAGCGATTATAACCGATTTAGGTCGAGTCTGTTATGGCGGTGGTGGGGATAGGAGTGTCACTATTCAATACCAAGATCTCCACCATCAGGTCCATTCCTATATAGTCGCTTGCGCCTCGAAAAATTCGTACATTGGCGAGACGATGATCATTCGCTATGTTCCAGGCTATTCAGAGGTGGAATTTTTGCAAGATTATCAAAGCATGATAGAGTATTATCAGCAATTGGGCATCATCATCCTTGTGCAGATCACTCTTGGCACCCTTTTTCTCATCACTCATTTAAAATATCGCTCGCTTCCCGGTTGATAAAGAACCGTCACCCGCCGCAAGCCGCCATCCCTTAAGGGCGAGCGGATGTACGGGCAGGCAAAGCGTGAGCCAGAGGTTGTATTCTGGTTGATTCTGTGCTATACTTAGCATGAAGTCTGGCGAAGAGAGGCGCAAGCCGAAGCAATGTCGCCCTAGCGGGTGATCGGACTTCATCGAGCAAGCTCGTTGCTGTACCCTGGGGCACCGGGAAACAGGCCAGTCGCGAACTGGTGCAACGCTTGGGGACAGAGGGACCGCTACGGTTGGGGCGTGAGTTCCATCCGC
>JAJPKG010000099.1 GCA_021323815.1 Pseudomonadota bacterium | reverse complement strand
CAGAAACAGGAATCACCTGCACCTGGGCGGCGTTTTCCAGCCGGGCTTTGCGCAGGCGCGGATCGTGCAAGCGCTGCCGGAAGACGCCCTCGATATTGAGATCCACCACCAGCAGATCTTCGGCGAAAGAGGGCGCGCGGGCGATGAGATCGCCGCGCTGGTTGAAGACGCAACTCGCGCCGTCGAAGACGATCTCATCCTGCCCGCCGATGAGGTTGACATAGGCCACGAAAGAGCCGGTGTCGCCAGCGCGGGTGGCCAGCATACGCTCGCGCTCGACGTGCTTGCCTGCGTGGAAGGGCGACGCGCTGATGTTCGCCAGCACCTCGGCTCCGGCGTAGCCCTGCAAGGTCGCCGGGCCGGTGGCATACCAGATATCCTCGCAGATGTTCACGCCGACCTTGACGCCGCCGATGATGAAGATAGGCACCCCCTCGCCGGCCTGGAAATAACGATTCTCGTCAAAGACGCCGTAATTCGGCAAGAAGTGCTTGTGATAGACGCCGGCCAGTTTTCCCGCATGAATGATCGCCGCCGCGTTATAGAGATCCTCAGCACGCTCCACGAAGCCGACAATAGCCGTCAACTGCGGGTGTGCTTGCGTCGCGGCGATGACATCTTCCAGGGCGCGGCGCGTGTCGCTGATGAAATTCGGCTTGAGCAGCAGATCTTCCGGCGGATAGCCGGTGAGCGCCAGTTCGGGGAAGCAGATCAGTTGCACGCCCTGTTTGGCCGCATGTTCGATGGCATGGATGATGCAGCGCGTGTTGCCGGCGAGATCGCCCACGCTGGGATTGATCTGCGCCAACGCCAGGCGCAAACGACGGTCGCGGAAAGGTGGTGCTGCCAAAGCCGGGCCTCCAGTGACAGGGTAAAACCCAGGATCTCTCACGGAAATTGTAGCACAAATCGCCGGTTGCGGGTCAGCCATGCCGGCTGATATACTGATACTATCAAATATGAAGCATCGTCACAGGTAAAGGAGCGCACACGTCATGGCCCAGCCGGAACAACCGCAGATCATCATGTACACCACCACGTGGTGTGGCGACTGCCGCCGCTCGAAGCGCTGGCTGAAAGAGCATAACATCCCCTTCACCGAGATCGACATCGAGCAGGACGAGCAGGCGGCAACTTATGTGCGTCAGGTGAATAACGGCTCTGCGACGGTGCCCACCATCGTCTTCCCCGACGGGGCGATCCTTGCCGAACCCTCGAACGCCGCCCTGGCGCGGCAAGTGGAACACTCTCTCGGCATCACCACGCCGGAAGCTGAAAGCGCCCAAGCGCAGCACTAGCCATCTATGACTGAATTCGCCCTGAAAGTGCTGGTAACATTCCTGACGGTGGTGGATCCCGTTGGGCTGGTGCCGCTGGTGTTAGGGTTGACCGGCGATGCCACGCCCAGCGAGCGGCGGCGCATCATCACCCGCGCCACCCTCATCGCCGCGCTGGTGATCGCCTTTTTCGGCGCGTTCGGTCGTGTGCTGTTTGAGAGCCTGGGCATCAGCATCGACGCCTTCGACATCGCCGGCGGCGCGCTGCTCTTCCTGGTCTCCATCGACATGCTGTTTGGTCGGCAGTCCGGCGCGCGCGAGACCGAGCGCGAAGAAGCCGACGCGCGCACCCGCGAAGATGTCAGCGTGTTTCCCCTCGCCATTCCCCTCATCGCCGGCCCCGGCACCATCGCCAGCGTGATCCTGCTGGTGTCGCTGGCCGGCAACGATCCTGTTCGCCTGGGCACGATCGCGGCGGCGGGCATCTTCACCCTGCTGCTGGCGTGGATGGCGATGATGATGAGCCAGATGATCGCCAAACGCGTCGGCACGACCGGAATCCTGGTGCTGTCGCGCATCCTGGGCATGCTGCTGGCGGCGCTGGCCGTGCAGTTCATCCTGAATGGCATCGGGGCGTATATCGGCGCGCTGCGGGCGGTGCATTAGCTGCTGGCAGGCGGAATGGGAATGATCACGCCGCTGTTCCATTGCATGAAAACCTGCGTGGTTTCCACCTGCCCATAAGCGGTGCTGGTGCCGGCATCGCTGAATAGCCGTTTGATCTGCTGCGGGAAAAAGTTATCCTTGCGCAGCCACAGATCCTCGGTTTTGGTGTGCGCCTGGAAGGGCGACTGGATTGCCGCTTTGATATGATAAGTCGCCACGCCGTTGATGGTTTCTTCCCCTACCAGCACCGGCTGGGCGAGCTGATCATATTGCGCCACGTCTTGCAGGCCGAGCATGCCAAAATCTTCCTGATTTGTTGGCTCTTTATGCCAGCTCGCAGACTGGGATGAAGGTTGATTCTGGATCTTGAAGTAGGTGTCTTGATCATCAATGACATAGTTCGCATGGGCGCGAATCTGTCCGAAGGTGCCATCCAGATCCAGGTCGGTGCGGTGCGCCTGTGGCAGCAGATGGCCCTTGCCAGCGAATTCGAGTTGGCTGGTGCCGAGACTCGACTTCATATCAAAGGTGAAGGTGCCGTCGCGAAAGTTTGCCTGCATGGCGCGGTGAAGAATGGTATCCGCTGTCACTGTCGTTGAACTGCCACAAGACGAAAGGGGTAGCAAGCACAACACCGAAAGCAAGAGCAGAAAGCGCCCGATGACACGCGAACCCTGTTTCATTGTCATTCCTTCCTTTCAGGTATCAGGCCTGGTCGATGGGCCAATAAACACGCCACGTATTAGCTTGAATACGCTTGAGCACCCATCGAAGTCACCGCCTTGCGAACTGATGCCAGACAAGACCACTTCGTGATCGATTCACACAGATCTTGTTACATTCTACATTGCATAAATCACTTGAAATTTGATATAATGATAGTGATCAACGACACTCAGAGTCACCGTACCTTTGCGATCAAACTTCTCGGTATTGGGGGGCGCAACGTGGCGCGCATTATCGAAGGCAAGCCCGGAAGAAGCAAGGGCGAGCGAGAAATCAGGGAAGCGCTGAGACACGGCTTGGATGATGACTATGTTGTCTTTCACAACCTCTATTGGCATCGCGACGACCTCACCTGGCGCGAAGGCACCGAAAAACACCCCCACCAAATGCGGAAAGAGACCGACTTCGTCATATTCCATCCCGACAAAGGGATTTTGGTGATAGAGGTCAAAGGCGGCTCGAATCTCGTCGTGACGGGGCCGACATCCTTTGCCTATGCCATGAATAAGGGCCAAGCGTTGGAACTGTTTGATCCCTATGTCCAGGCGCAGGGCAACCTCGACTATCTCATGGCATTTTTGCGAGCGTTTCCTGCCATCCTCCCCGAAGCGGCAAAAGCGCCGGTCATAAGCGCCGTCTGGTTTCCGCGCCTCAGCCGCACCTCGCCGCTGCTGATCTCCCTGCAATCCCCATTCAAAGAGCGCACACTGACCAGCGAAGATATGCCACGACGCTTCAACACGGGGGAGCACGCCCCGCCACGCTATGATTACTCTCCCGTCGCCCCAGCCATCGAAGCGATCTTCGGGCAAGCGACACCACCAGCGCAGCCCGGCGTCATTCCCCCGCATGAGATCCAGCGCATCATTGACATGCTCAGTGTGTGGAGCAATCCCAGAAATAATCTGGCCCGGCACCTGTTCCGCGACCGCATCACTTTTTATCTGCTGCAAGAGAAACAAGCCGCCGTGCTGGATGCCCT
>JAJPKG010000070.1 GCA_021323815.1 Pseudomonadota bacterium | reverse complement strand
GCTTGCATCAGGTCATGGCGGCGTTGCTGGTTGGCCGGCGGGGACTGCATGGCCACCGTTTTCTCGGTGGTGGTCGCCCCGCGGATGACTTCAGACAGTTCCATGGCTCGCTACTCCTCCTCATCCGCGCCCGCCGGCACGGGAATGCCGTCATCGAAGGTTTCTTCGAGGAAGCTCACCGCGTCGGGTGAAAGAATCAAGAAGTCATGCTTCATGATCTCGATGACGTTAACGGCGGTGACATGGTTGTACTTGATGTATGGGATGTTGCGCAGCGAGCGAACGAAGTTTTCGTCGCGCTCGCGCAGCATCACCAGCACCGAGGGGTGCTTATGCACCTCATCATGCAGGTCCAGCGCCTTGAAAAACGCCACCAGATCTTTGGTGCGCGGCGCGTCCATCGTCGTGTCGTTGAGGATCAGAATGCGCTCATTGAACGCTTTATCTGACAACGCCGAGCGGATGGCGATGCGCGCCATTTTGCGCGGTACCTTATTCACATAGGGATGCGGCTTCGGGCCAAAGACCGTGCCGCCGTGCCGAAACTGGGGCGAGCGGGTCGAACCCTGGCGGGCGCGTCCGGTGCCTTTCTGGCGATAGGGCTTGCGGTTGCCGCCGCTCACCTGGGCGCGCGTCTTGGTGGAGGCATTGCCCTGGCGGCGATTGACGAGTTGCGATGTGACCACCTGATACAGCACGGCGGTGTGGACCGGCATCCCGAAAACCGCCTCGGCCAGTTCCTGCTCGCCCACTTGCTGCCCTTGCAGGTCAATGATTTTTGCCGTAGGCATGGTGTTATCTCTCCAGATGCTTTCTGATCATCACAATGCCGCCGTTCGCGCCGGGGATGGAGCCTTTGACGACGAGCAGGTTGCGCTCCGGGTCAGCCTCGATCACTTCCAGCGAGAGGATGGTGCGGCGATCGTTGCCCATCTTGCCCGCCATGCGCGTGCCCTTGAAGACACGGCCCGGCGTGGTGCCGGCACCGATGGAACCGGGGGCACGCATGCGATCGGACTGGCCATGCGTGCGCTGGCCGCCATGGAAGCCGTGCCGCTTCATGACGCCGGCGAAGCCTTTGCCTTTGGTGGTGCCGGTGACATCAACGAAATCGCCGGCCTTGAAAATATCTGCCTTCACCACGTCGCCCACCGTCGGGGTCGCGCCGTCTTCCGCTTTCACTTCGCGCAACACGCGGAAAGGTCCCAGCGCGCTGCTGGCAGCCCGTGCCCGGCGGCGACCAGCGGCGGTGCGCTCGGCCTGCGTCTGCTGCTCGGCCTCTTCATTGGTCGCATCGGCTTCCAGGCCCGACTCGCCGCGCTCGCGCGCTTCCTGGCGTGCTCTGGCGCGCACCGCCTGCGCGCGCTTTTTCTGCGCTTCCAGTTGCGGCAGCGGATGGCCCAGGTGGCCCAATTCGGGCCGCGTGGTGTTCTTGATTTTCTTGCTGCCAAACCCGATCTGCACGGCCTCATAGCCGTCGCGGGCAGCCGTCTTCAATTGGGTCACGGTGCAAGGCCCAGCCTCGATCACCGTCACCGGAATCGCTCTGCCTGATTCGCCGAAGATCTGGGTCATTCCGACCTTGCGGCCCAGGATAGCTTTTAACATAAATCCGCCTCGCTTTACGAGAATGAGGGATACCAGCGATAATTAGGCATATTGCACACTATGCAACCAATCTGTAGAGGCGATGGCATGCCTCGCCCGCTCAGGCCGATTGTTGTGTTATCGCCGGTTGCGCTCATAAAGCGTTCGCAAGAAGTGAAGCGCAACGCCGGTTGCTCTTGATGAGACGTACCCCGGAAGCATTTGCCTCCAGATACGCAGCCTTCGCACATCACTCGCCCCAGCCCCGGAGGGGCTTTCTTTTTCGAGCCGGGGGGTTTAGCCCCCGGCGGGCATCGCCGCTGGCGATCGTCCCCGGCGGGCAACGCCGCTGGCGATCGTCCCCGGCGGGCATCGCCGCTGGGCATCGTCCCCGGCGAAAGTTCAGTGCAATGTCGGCTTTCCCAGCACTGGCACGCTTCAGCTCGCGCGAACGCGCTAGAGCTTGATTTCGATGTCTACACCGCCGGGCAGGTTCAGCTTGGTAAGCTGCTCGACCGTCTTGCCCGTCGGCTCCAAAATGTCGATCAGACGCTTGTGCGTCCGGATCTCGAACTGCTCGCGTGAATCTTTGTCGATGAACGGCGAGCGCAGAACCGTGAACTTCTTGATCTCTGTCGGCAACGGGATCGGCCCTGAGACCGTCGCGCCCGACGCTTCCGCCGTCTCGACGATCTGTTTCGCCGAGGCGTCGAGAATGTGGTGGTCATACGCGCGCAGCCGGATGCGGATGCGGCGCTTCGCTGGCTTAGACATGCACGTTCTCTCTTCGTGAATTTTCCTTGCAGAGAGGGGGGAACACTTGATGATATCGCATGTTGCTTCCCCTCTGCAAAACCCTGGCCCGTTTGGCCCAAGTGAAAGGGATACAGGTTGTTCACCTGTATCCCTCGGTGTTACTGCTGCCCGACGCGGGCCGCCAGGCGGCCCGCAGACTTGGCAATGATCTCATCCGCGATGTTGCGCGGCACCTCCGCGTAATGCGAAAATTCCATGCTGCTGGACGCGCGCCCGCTGGTCATGGAACGCAGATCGCTGATGTAGCCGAACATCTCCGAGAGCGGCACGTTCGCGCGGATCACCTGGGTGCCGCCATGCTCGTCCATGCCGGTGATGTGCCCGCGCCGGCGATTCAGGTCGCCCAGCACGTCGCCATAAAACTCCTGCGAGGTTGTGACCTCCACTTTGAAGATCGGTTCCAGCAGAATCGGCTTGGCTTTGCGCGCGGCCTCGCGGACGCCGATGGAACCGGCGGTCTTAAAGGCCATTTCGCTAGAGTCCACTTCGTGGTACGACCCATCATAGAGCGTCACGCGAATGTCGATCATCGGATAGCCCGCGATGACGCCGGCTTCCAGCGCCTCGCGCACGCCTTCTTCGACCGGCTTGATGTATTCTTTCGGCACCACGCCGCCGACGATGGCGTTGACGAACTCGAAGCCCTTGCCGGCTTCCAGCGGCTCCACGCGCAGCCACACATCGCCATATTGGCCGCGACCGCCGGACTGGCGCACGAAGCGCCCGTTGGCTTGCGCCGTCTGGGTGATGGTCTCGCGATACGCCACCTGGGGCTTGCCCTGGTTGGCCTCCACCTTGAACTCGCGGAACATGCGGTCGATGATCACTTCCAGGTGCAACTCGCCCATGCCGGAGATGATCGTTTGGCCCGTCTCTTCATCCGTGCGCACGCGGAACGTCGGATCTTCTTCAGCCAGGCGCGAGAGGGCGATACCCATCTTATCCTGGTCGGCTTTGGTCTTGGGTTCAATGGCGATGGAGATGACCGGCTCCGGGAAGGTGATCGCTTCGAGCAGCACCGGGTGCTCTGGGCTGCACAGCGAATCGCCGGTGAAGGTCTCCTTCAGGCCGACAGCGGCGCAGATGTCACCGGCATAGACCACATCCACATCTTCGCGGTGGTTCGCGTGCATCAGCAACAGGCGGCCAACGCGCTCGCGCTTGCCTTTGGTTGCGTTGAGCACATACGAGCCTTTTTCCAGCTTGCCGGAATAGACGCGCATATATGTCAGGCGGCCATAGGGATCAGCCACGATCTTGTGGGCCAGGGCAACGAAGTCGCCATCATCGCTCACCACCAACTCGCGCTCTTCGCCGGTCTGCGGGTCCATGCCCTTCGGCGGCGGGATATCCAGCGGCGAAGGCAGGTAATAGACGACCGCGTCGAGCATGGCCTGC
>JAJPKG010000072.1 GCA_021323815.1 Pseudomonadota bacterium | reverse complement strand
TGCGGCGCGGCGCATTGCATGGCGGCGCGGTGACGGTTTCGGGGGCGCGCAGCTCACAGTATATCAGCGCGTTGCTGTTTCTCGCGCCGCTCATCGGCGAAGACGTGACCCTCACCATCACGGATGAACTGCGCTCGGCGAGCTTCATTCGCCTGACCATTGCCATGCTGGCCCAGGCGGGCATCACCATCCAGCCTGACGCCGACCTGCGCCGGCTGCACATCCCCAGCCCGCAGCAGTTTCAGGCGCGTGAATGGCACTTGCCGCGCGATTTCCCCACCGCCGCTGCCTGGCTCGCCGCTGGAGCCGTTGCGGGCGACGAAATTCGCGTGTCGGGTTTGCCACGTGCCAGCGAGGATGGGGACGCCGTGCTCGCCGCCTTGCGCGCAATGGGCGCGGATATCACCAGCCTGCCGGCCTCTGAGCCGCAACAGATGACGTTGTTGGTGCGGAGTAGCCCATTGCATGGCGCGCAGATCAACGCCGAGCCGCTGATCGATAGCGTTCCGGTGCTCGCCGCCGCCGCCTGTTTCGCCGTCGGCACGACGACTTTCATCAACGCCGGCAATCTGCGGCTGAAAGAAAGCAACCGCATCGACGATCTGTGCGCCGAACTGAGCCGAGCGGGAGCCACCGCCGTTCCCGGCGCTGCCAGCATCACCATCACCGGCAAACCGGCGGGCGTTGCCGGCGGCGTGACGGTGGACGCGCACCACGATCATCGTCTGGCGATGGCCCTTGCCATCGTCGCCCTGCGTGCTCGCGCACCCCTCACCATCACTGGCGCGGAGCACGTTGCCAAGAGTTACCCAACATTTTGGGCGGCGTTGGAACAGCTTGGCGCGCAAGTGGAATATGCCAATGATTGAAGCCTGATTACGGCGTCATCCCAAACGGCAGCGCGGCAACCAGCACCACCAGCAGCGGCGTCACGACCAGCGCCGGCAGAAAGTTCCCCGGCTTGAGATCCGCGATCCTCAGCAAGCGCAGGCCCACGCCGATCAGCAAAAATCCGCCGGTGGCGACCAATTGCGGCAGGATGGAGGGATTCGCGTTCAGCAGCGGCGCGATGGCCCCCGCACCCAGACTCAGCCCGCCCTGCACCACCAGGATGGTGCCGATGGAAAGCAGCACGCCCCAGCCCAGCGTAGCCGAAAGCGCCAGCGCGGCGAAACCATCCAGCGTGGATTTGATGACCAGATCGCGCGTATCGCCGGTCAGCCCATTGGCGATGGAACCCAGGATGGTCAGCGGGCCGATGCAAAATAGCAGGCTCGCCGTCACCAGCCCCGCGCCGATGGTGGACTCTGTGCCGTCTTCCTTCTGCGCGCGCAACCGCTTCTGCGCCCACGCGCCGAATTGATCCAGCCGCCGTTCAATTTGGATGCCTTCGCCGATGAGACCGCCGATCAACAACCCGAAAAGCACCACCAGCGCGTTGCCCGTTTTATCCGCCAGAATGTTTTCCAGACCGGTGACGGCGGTGAACAAACCCAGCCCGATGAACAGAATGCGCGTGAACCGTTCCGGCAGGCGGTCGCCGACTGTTGTGCCGGCAAGGCCGCCGATCAGCACGGTCAGCATGTTCAGCAGCGTGCCGTTGACGGCATGAAACAGGGGTGCGGCGAACTGAAAAGGCATGGATGCATCTCATCTCACGAATGGTATATTGTTGTATGGTACAGCAAGAGCCACATCGGAGACAATGCTTTCATGATCGATCCCGCCCGCCCGCTGGTAGTGCGCGCCCCTGCTAAGATCAATCTGACACTGGATGTGCTGGGCAAGCGCGCCGACGGCTATCACGAACTGGCGTCGGTCATGCAAACCATCGGGCTGCATGACACCCTGGTGCTGCATCCCGCTCCGGCGGGCGAGTTCTCGCTGGTTTGCGACGCCGCCGAACTGAGCGGGGATGATAATCTGGCCCTGCGCGCCGCACGGCTGATTTGCGATGCGACCGGCGTGCAACGCGGGGTGCGTATCGCATTGCAAAAGTCCATCCCCACGCAAGGTGGTCTGGGTGGCGGCAGCAGCGACGGTGCGGCGATCCTCACCGCGCTGAACCGCTGGTGGGACCTGGGGCTGAGCAAGGAACACCTGATCGCTCTGGCGGCGCAGCTCGGCTCGGACCTACCGTTCTTCATCTGGGGGGGAACGGCACGCGTCGCTGGGCGCGGCGAGATCGTCATCCCCTTGCCGGACGCGCCGCCGTTATGGCTGGTGGTGGCCAGGCCCCCCATCAGCATCCCCACCCCGGCGGTCTTTCGCGCCCTCACCCCGGCGGATTATACCACCGGCGCGACGACGGATGCGCTGGTCGCGCGCATCCAGGCAGGCACCTTGCCCCCGCTCAACGATGCCACGCTGCTGAACGCCCTGGAACCCGGCGTGCTGCGCGCCTTTCCCGCCGTTGCGCAGGCACGGGCGCAATTGCTGGCGGCGGGCGCGCCGTGCGTGCGCATGAGCGGCAGCGGTCCCACGCTCTATGCCCCTTTTACCGATCTCGCTCACGCCGCCGCCGTGCATCGCGCCGCGTTGGCCGCTGGAATGCAGGTCTGGCTGACCACCACTGCGCCGGCGGGGTTTTGACGAATTGCGGTCATACCAATTTGGGGATTCCCCTTTACAAAGTCGATAAAATGTTCTAATATAGAACCAAGAACAGTCGTTCAACTTCAGCGGGTTTTTCACCCCCACCCAGTGAGCGAGACAGGATAGGGAAAAGGCTGACCTTTTCTCGGCCAGTGCCGCGCGCCCAAAATGAGCAGGCGTGCTGTTTGTGAGAAAGGATAGCGACAGTGGTGTTGTCCATGGTATGTCTGGCGGTGACAGTGAGCATCATCTTGTGGGAAGTGTGGCAGCGCGGGCCGGTGCGCCGCAAGCTTGACGCCGCGCGCGTCACCCTGCACGCCCTCCCCTTGCGCACCACGCATGTGACCCTCGCGCCCGAAGAGATCGGGCGCATCATTCCCGTCAATGACCACTTGCAGATGATCCGCCATGCCTCAGGCCGCATCGCCTATCTGCCCGTGCTGCGCCCCCGCCCCGCGCGCCCGCCGATGCCGCCCGCGCTCAAAGCGTTGCTGCTGACCTTCTTCACGCTATGACGGCAGAAAACAGGACCTTTTGTTATCGCTGCTCCCTGCCGATGCCAAAGCAGAGATAGTGGCCAGGGAGCGCTTCCTGCGGCTGCATCCCCAGTTTCGCCGCCACGCGCAGCGAGGCAGTGTTGCTGGGATCGATCTGGGCGAAGATGCGCCTCACCCCCATGTTGGCGAAGGCCCAGCGGATCACAGCCTCTGCCGCTTCCGTCGCATAGCCCTTGCCTCGCGCGTCGGGCAGCAGTGCATAGCCGATCTCAGCAGCGTCGCCCTCGTATAAGGGGCCATGAAAGCCGACATCGCCAACCACCGTTGAGGATGCCTGCTCGATGATCATCCACATCCAACGCGCATCGCCACTTTCCCGCGCCATCTCTGCGGTGATAACCGGCAACGCGCTCAGCAATTCGAGGCCGGGCCACGCATCGGGAATGCTCACCCCGATGGACGCGCCAAGCGCCTGCCGCTCGCCACGCATGAGCGCGTCGATTTCCGCCGCAGACGGTGCGTAAAGCCGCAAGCGCGGAGTCATGATCGCATATTTCACGTGCTGCCTCATTCCTGGTGAGTGGCGGCTTCCAGCATGCGCAGGGCCGCCAGTCGCTCTGTCTCGGCTTTGAATTGCTCGTGATAGAGCCGGGCATATAGGCCGCCTTGCGCCAGCAATGCTTGGTGCGTGCCGCGCTCCACAATCTGCCCGTGTTCCAGCACCAGAATCTGATCGGCGGCGAGGATGGTGCTGAGGCGGTGGGCGATGACGACGGTGGTGCGCTGGCGCATCAGCGGTTCCAGCGCCGCCTGGATCAACGCCTCGGACTGCGAATCGAGCGAGCTGGTGGCTTCGTCCAGGATCAAGATGCGCGGGTTCTTGAGAATGACGCGGGCGATGGCGATGCGCTGCTTCTCGCCGCCTGAGAGTTTATATCCCCGCTCGCCCACGATGGTATCATACCCCTCCGGCAGCTCCAGAATGAAATCGTGGATGTTGGCGGCTTTGGCGGCGGCGATGATCTCGTCTTCCGGCGCGCCGGGCCTGCCATAGGCGATGTTATCGCGAAGGGAGGCATGAAACAGATACGTCTCTTGCGTCACCATGCCCAGTTGCTCGCCCAGGCTGGCGAGTTGCACGTCGCGCACGTCATGCCCGTCGATGCGCACCGCGCCGCTCGTCACATCATACAAGCGCGGGATCAGCATGGTCACGGTCGTTTTGCCCGCGCCGCTCGGCCCCACCAGCGCCACCAGTTGCCCCGGCTGCGCCGTGAATGACACGTCGCGCAGGGCCGGTCGCCCCTCCACATAGCTGAAGTTGACGTGGTCAAAGACGATCTCGCCCGCAATCTGTGGCAGCGCGACGGCGTTGGGACGATCCGCGATCTCCGGCGCTTCGTCAAAAACCTCGAAGATGCGATCAAACAGCGAGGCGGAGCCTTGCACGTCCACCCACACGCTCATCAACTGGCTGGCGGGCATATACAGCCGTCCCAGCAGCGTCACGAAGGCGACGATCTCGCCGACGGTCACATGGCCCTGGATGCGCCCCATCACTTCCAGACCACCGACAAGGTAGACCAGGGCGGGGCCAAGCGTCGAAAACAGGCCGATGAACATGAAGAACCAGCGCCCGACCATATTTTGCCGGATTTGCAGCCGCATGATCTCCTGGCTGGTGGCGTCAAAGCGCCGCGTCTCATAGCCCTGCCGCCCGAAATTCTTGATCAGCAGCACGCCGCTGATGCCCAGCGTCTCTTCCAGAAACGCGCCCATCTGCGCCAGCTTTTCCTGCGTGGCGCGGCTGAGGCGGCGGCGCACCTTGCCCACCTGGCGCGTGGGAATGGCGAACGCCGGCACGATGATCACCGCCACCAGCGCCAGCAGCGGATTGAAAGCGACCATGAAAGCCACCGTCACCACCAGCGTGATGACGTTCGAGACGATGCTGACGAAGGTGTTTGTCACCGTATTCTGGATGCCGCCGATGTCATTGTTGAAGCGCGACATCAGATCGCCCAGCTTGGTGCGCCCGAAATAGCGCAGCGAAAGTCGCATCAGGTGGCGATAGAGTTTTTCGCGCATGTCGGCCATTACGTGCTGACCGATGAGATTATTCAGGTAGCTCTGCAAAACGCCGATGAGGCCCGACACCAGCACCACCGCAACCGTTGCCGCCGTGAGGAAAAAGAGCAGGTTCGCGTTGCGATGAACGAGAGCCACGTCGATGATCTGCGCCGTCAGATAGGCCGGCACCACGCCCAGCCCCGCCGTCAGCAGAATGCAGATCAGCACCCCGACCACCAGCCACGCGTAAGGCTTGAACAACGCCAGCACGCGCCCGAATGTCACATGCTCGCGCTTGCCCTTGCGCACCTCGCCCCAGTCCGGCCCCAAACCGCCATGCCATGCCATCGTGTTCTCGACTCCATCATAGACTCATGTCGCTCAATAAGATATATCGTAATACATATGAGGGGGGCACGTCAACCGGCAAAAGGCTCACCCCCACCAGAATGACACGGCGATCATTACATACAACCCGATCAGCGCCAGTCCTTCCAGCCAGGTGGATTCGCCGTCATAGACGATGATGGCACCGAGGATGGCGGAGAGCGCGAGCGCAACCACCAGCAGCGGCGGCAGCACCAGCAGCAGATGCGTGCCGCCGATGACGAAACTGAGCAGCACCAGCACCGGAATCAGCCCCAATGCGATTTGCAGCGAGCTATTCAGGATGATGCTGATGGCGTAGTTTTGCTGGACCAATTCGCGGCGGATTTTGCCGTTTGTCCCGTTCGCGTGCTCTGGTGCTGCATAGCCCTCACCCTCATCCCAAATTTCCAGAATTGCTCGTCATATTCTAGCAGAGCAGGTGCCAGGCGGCGCAAGTGAAGCTGTGAAAATGAACGTCAACAGCGTGGTAAAAATCCCGATCTTTCGCCGGCTCTTTTCCTGGTGTGACCTCACATGGTACGATGTAGATCGGCAATTGGGTAATCGCGACCAGGATCTTCTGGTACGGCTGAACATGATGTAACCGATGCAGGGGATCTCTCGTTTGGAACAGGTGAATGGTCCTGTGGATGATCAGCAAAACTTCATTGAGATGACCACCCCAGCGGGGGACGATGCCGCAGAGTCGGCGTCGCGCCACAGGGACCGGCACCAGGGGAGTGACGATATGACAGTTTCTCTCACCGGCGCTGAGGAAGCGCTGCGGATGGAAACCGAGGACGACGAGATTGAAAGCGTGGCGGCTCCGGCACTGCCCCCCGTGGATGTGTCACAGTTCGAGGCGATCTTTGAGCGCTTCCAGACGCCGATCAGCAATTATCTCTATCGTCTGGTGGGGAAT
>JAJPKG010000080.1 GCA_021323815.1 Pseudomonadota bacterium | reverse complement strand
GCTCTGCTGGGGAAAGACATCGGTGTTGCCCGCGCCGTCAAAGGCCAGTTCGGCAATGCGCCGCGCCATGATGTGATCTGGGTGTCCATAACCGCCGACGAGATTATATGACACCATCACCTGCGGGCGCTCGCGGCGGACAATCTCGATCAGCCGCGCCACCGCCTCAGCAACAGTGACATTGGTGAAAGCGCGGGGATGCGCGTTCGCCGCCGTTCCCGCCATGCCCGAATCGCGGTAGTCCAGCGAATAGAACCGGCTGATGCCCAATTCTTTTACCGCCGCCGCAAGCTCTTTTGAGCGCACCTCAGCCAGCCGTTCCTGCGCCGCTTCCGGCGAGGGCGCGCTGCCGGTGATCTGCGCTCTCAGTTCTTCATCAACGATCTCGCCCTCTTCGCCGCGCGTGCAGGTAACTAAAATGGTGCGCGCCCCCTGCGCGGAATATTTCGCCAGCGTGCCGCCGGTCGCCACCGCCTCATCATCGGGGTGGGCGTGCACCATCAGCAAGCGCAGTGCTTGTTCTGCCACGTGGAATCCTCTCTTGCGCGTAAGTTCATATTGCTCTAGTGATGCCACATAGAGCGAGGGGAGCGCAAGAGGGGGGTCAATAGCGCGATGTCGAAATCCCCGCGCGGAGCCAGTTGCGCACCTGCACGGCGAAATCGTCGGCCTCTTCGTCGTGGGGCAGGCCACTGCTATGGTCGAAGATCGCCAGTTCGGCGCGGGCGTTGCGCTCCAAGAAGGCTTCGGCGCGCTCGATGGGAGATTGCACGGCGTCGCGGCCCCAGCAGAGCAGCGTGGGCTGCGTCAGCAACGCGAAATCGTCGGCGATGTTCAGGTTCAGCGCGCCGCCGATGAAGCTGGCGGCTGCATAGCGCGCATTGGGCTGGTGCGCCATCGCGTAATAGACATCCACGATATCATCCGTCACGTCGGTTTTATCGTGATAGGCTTGCTGTTTGAGATAAAAGCGCAAGCTGGGGCGCGATACCAACAGATTATAGAGCGAGGTCCCCACCAACGGCGCGCGCAGCAATTTGCCGATGAAGCGCTGCGTTGGGTTGGGCGCTTGCGCCAGTTGGTCAATGCCCGTCGGCTCAATCAACGCCAGGCGCTCGAAGAGATCGGGCCGCGCCACCACCGCCCGCACGGCGAAAGCGCAGGTGAGCGAGCTGGCAACCAGATGCACGGGATGATCCACCCCGCCCATCACCTGCTGCACGAAGTCGTGAATGAACTGCACATAGAGATCGGGCTGATAGTCTTTCGCTGGACGCGCGGAAAGGCCGAAACCGGGGAGATCCGGCGCGAAGACGCGGAAATGCTGCGCCAGCAAGGGGAAGACGCGATGAAACTCATAGGACGACGCTCCCGCGTAGATGCCGTGCAGCAGCAAGACGGCTGGCCCCTTGCCGCTGACCGAATAGGACACATCCCCGGCGGTCCAGGCATACAGATGTGGCGCGATGCCCAGCGGATCTTGTGGCGGCGGCGCAGTGCGGTTCACCAGCGCGTTGAGCGCCGCCAGCGTGAGCGCGGCACCGGCGGCGCTGGCAGCAGCGGCACCGGCAACCCGCGCGGCATCGCGTGAAAATGAAGAAGGCATGCCCGGAAGTCTCCTTTAGTGATATCGGGGCGATGGCATGCCTCGCCCGCTGTGTTATGAGTGGCGCGCCACTCGTGCTCCATTCGTCACTTCTTTCTATTATACTCCCTTTCGGCGCGCCTGTGGGCCAGCCGAGTGCCGGATGGGATAAATTGCTTGCGCCCCAAACCCTGCTAACCGCATGAGAAATGGTGCTACAATACACCACACACCCTGCAATGTTCACGATCCAGCAAAGGACAACACCCCATGACCCAGAATACCCAGGAGCGCATCGCCCAGCTGCAAGAGGCAGTGCGTGACGCCGGCATTGATGGCTGGCTGCTCTATGATTTTCGCCGCTCGAACCCCATCGCGCACCGGGTGTTGGGATTGCCATCCCACGCCATGTTTTCACGACGCTGGTTTTACTACATTCCGGCACAGGGCACCACAACGGCCCTCATCAGCGCGGTGGAACCGCATGTGCTGAGCGAATTGCCCGGCGAGCGGCGCGTGTTTCAGACGTGGAAGCAGTTGCATGCTGACCTGCGCGAAACGCTCAGCGGGGCGAAGCGCGTGGCGATGGAATATTCGCCCGACAACGCCATTCCCGTCACGGCGCGGGTGGATGCCGGCACGGTGGAGCTGGTGCGCGGCATGGGCGTGGAGGTTGTCAGTTCAGCCAACCTGGCGCAACGCTTCGAGGCGACGCTGACCCCCGCGCAGATCGAGACGCACCGCGACGCCTCCAGGCGCATCCTGACGGCGAAAGACGCGCTGGTGGAATGGGTGCGCCAGGAACTCGCCGCTGGCCATGACCTGACCGAATATACCGTGCAGCAGCGCTTCTGCGAGCTGACACGCCAGCAGGGCTTGACCTTCGAGCATGGGCATATCGTCGCCGTCAATGCCCATGCGGGCGATCCCCATTACGAGACGAACAAGCATGAGGCGCTGCCGGTGCGCAAGGGCGATCTGCTGCTGCTGGATTTCACCGGGCGGCTGGCGGATATCGACGACAGCGTCATCGCGGATTACACCTGGATGTATTTCCTGGGCGAGCGCGTGCCGGAACGCGCCGCGCAGTTGTTTGCGATCGTGCGCCGAGCGCGCGACGCCGGGCTGGACTTCCTGCGGGAGCGCATCGGGAATGGCAAGCCGGTGATGGGTTTTGAGGTCGATGACCACGTGCGGGGCATCGTCAGCCAGGCGGGCTATGGCGCGAACTTCGTGCATCGCACCGGCCACAACATCGGCACCGCCACGCACGGCAACGGCGCGAATCTGGATAACCTGGAAACGCACGATGACCGCTATCTGCTGCCCAACACATGTTGCTCCATGGAACCGGGCATCTACTTGCCGGATATCGGCGTGCGCAGCGAAGTCAATGTGCTGGTGCTGGACGGCACCATCGAAGTCACCGGCGTTCCCGCCCAAACCGAAATCACGCCGTTGTTTGCCTAACGATATCGCCACCTCTCCAGCCCCCGTCAGGGTTCCCGTGACGAGACGGGAAGGGAGCGGGCCGGGGAGTGGGACGAAACATCACCCTAGAGAGGAACCCAGCATGCGCGTCACCATCAATCAGATCATGGCGATGAAGGGCAGCGAACCCATCGTCATGATCACGGCATATGATTACAGCATGGCGGCCCTGGTCGATGCCGCCGGCATCCCGATGATCCTGGTGGGCGACAGCATGGGCATGGTCGTGCTGGGCTATGACTCCACGCTGCCGGTCACGCTGGAAGACGTCATTCACCACACCAAAGCGGTCATGCGCGGGGCGAAAAACGCGCTGGTGGTCGCCGACATGCCCTTCATGTCGTTTCAGGTGAGCATCGAAGAGGCGGTGCGCAACGCCGGGCGGCTGATGAAAGAGACCGGCTGTCAGGCGGTGAAGTTGGAGGGCGGCGAGATGATGGCCGACACCGTTGCCGCCATCGTCCGTTGCGGCATTCCCGTGATGGGCCACATCGGCCTGACGCCGCAATCAGTCAATGTATTCGGCGGGTTCCGCGTGCAGGGCAAGACCGAAGACAGCGCCGCGCAACTCATCCGCGATGCCCAGGCGCTGGAAGAAGCGGGCGCGTTCGCCATTGTACTGGAACTGGTGCCGCAAGAACTGGCCGGCTTCATCACAGAGCGCATCGGCATCCCCACCATCGGCATTGGCGCGGGGCCACAATGCGATGGTCAGGTGCAGGTGTTGCATGACATGCTGGGCTTGCTGGGCGAATATCTGCCACGCCACGCCAAACGCTTCGGTGAGATCGGCACTGCCATCACCGAGGCCCTCACGGCATATGCTGCTGCTGTGCGCGACCGCTCGTTCCCGACCGCGAAACATTCCTCCAAGCTGGACCCGAAGGTGCTGGCGCGCCTAAAAGCCGCCGACGCCGACGATGACGGCCCCACCCCCAACCTTTCCCCAGCATAGCTAGGGTGGGAGTCGGGGGGTAATGCCCCAAAGGAGCCATCAGTCATGGATTTCACTGAAGTCGTCTTGAAGCGTCGCATGGTGCGGCATTTCACCCCTGAACCCGTCGCGCCGGAAGTCATCGACCGGCTGCTGGATCTCGCCCGCCACGCGCCTAGCGCGGGCTTCACACAGGGGCAAGCGTTCATTGTCGTCACAAAGCCCGAACTCAAGCAAGCTATCGCCAAGCTGTGCGGCGAAGATGAAGGCTATGTGAAGGCCGGCTTTCATCCGTTCATCTCGGAAGCGCCCGTGCTGGTCATTCCATGCACCAGCGAGGCGGCGTACCGCAAGCGCTATAGCGAACCGGACAAAACCGACGATCCCAATGCCGAGCAATATTGGCCGATCCCATTCTGGTATATGGATATCGGTTGCGCGGTGATGATCCTGCTGCTGGGCGTGGTGAACGAAGGGCTGAGCGCGGGCTTCGCTGGGATCATGGATAACGATGCCATGCGCCAACTGCTGCATATTCCAGAGGATGTGACGCCGGTCGGGGTGATCCCGATTGGCCACCGCGCCAAAGACAAACCTTCCGGCTCGCTCAAGCGGGGGCGCAAACCGGAAGGTGACTATATCCACCACGAGGGGTGGTGAGCGAGCTGGAAGGTTGAACTCCCGGCTCGGAACAGAAACCCCGATGGGCTGGCATCCCCTCTACAGCAAAGCTGGGGAGGGGACTGGGGATGATGCCTACGACACGTGATAGAGCGCCCACTGGAACGCGATGATGTCCGATGTGAAACTCGTCACCGTCCATACGGCGATGTGGCCGCCGTTGGTGCGCAGCATATACGTCTCGTTGGCCTTAACGCTCGCCGTGCTGCCGGGAGCATAGCCTACCGTCAGATAAGCGCTGCACGGCGGGCTGCCGAAACCCCAGTCATAGATAGCCGTGCTGTTGATGGCGGTGAAGGTGCTGGCAGGTGCCGGTTTATAGTGAATGTCATCACTGGACTGCTCGCTGATGTGCTGGGTGCCGGTGTCGAAGTCGAAATACTCAATATCGACATTCAGCCGCGCTGTGCCACTGGCAAGCAAGGTGCAGACGTGCGGTTTGGGTGTCGCGGTTGGTGGCGGCACAGGGGTATTTGTAGGCTGCGGCGGTGGCGTCGGCCCTCCCGCCGGATTTCCCGGCGTTGGCGTCGCGGTCGGCACGCCGGCTGGTGTGGCTGTCGCGTTGGGGTTCGGCGTCGGCGTTGCTCCGCCGGTGGGATTTCCCGTCGGCTGGTTCAGCCCGCCATGTCCAATCAAATTGCCATCGCTGGCCAGGAAAACCTCGTAGGCCGTTGTGAAGTGCAAACCGTCCGGCTGCGCTGAGGAGCCGGGGAAGACGAAATTGCCCTGAAATTCGACATACCACAGCATGGTGTCGTCTGGCTGAAACGTTGGGGCGTGGATCAATTGTCCCACTTGCACGGCTGGCAACTCGACTATCTTTGATGGCGTGGGATGCTTGTCGCCCATGTTTTCGGGGATATTGTGGTTGCCGACGTAATTGCGCACATCCTGCTCGCCGATGCCGCCCTGCCCGCCGGTGGCGTTGGTGATGGCCGGAATGCCGACGACCGGATTGGCGATGGGCGTCGTGTTTGTCGGGAACGGCGGAGGTGGTGGCGGAGTCGCAATCGGCGATGAGGCGGCACGCGAGAACGACGGCTGCGCGAACGCGACGATATACGCGAGTGCCAGCGCGACGGTGAAGATGGTCGGCATACTGGAAATAATGGTGCGTTTCATGATGAAGATCTCCTTTACGGCTGGCAGCACTGTGCCGTGAACGTGTCGCCGTCGTAATACACTCCCATCCACTGGGCATAAGGCGGCGTGGTCTGGTAGATCGACCCATGCGAATCGTCTGTCAGCAGATTGGGATAAAGTGTTGGGGAGATTTGCTTAGGCCCGGTCGTATCAGGCGTATCCATATAACGCAGGCTTAGCCAATCGGAATCCTCGGCGGAAATGCCCTGAGTGCCGTAGATCAATAAACCCGCCTGCACGGCTGCCGGCGTAATGTAATTGACCCACCCCCACGTTCCATACGTATTGTTGCTGCGGATGAATTCTCCCCACCAATCATCGGGCTTTGTCGAGATGTCATGTTGCAGGCCTAGCCAGACGTAGTTATAGCGATCCGAGTAGGCCTCGTCGCTGAGAGTTGCATCCGTAATATCGGAGTAATGCACGCCATATGGATCGTCAACCGCCGCGAAATAGTACAGGCTATCGAAGTTACGTTCGCTGATGCCCACTTTGTACCATTGGTTCAGCCCGCTGTTGCCGATCAGGATGTAGTTTTCGCCGAAACCGTTCAGGCTCTGGCATGTGCTG
>JAJPKG010000478.1 GCA_021323815.1 Pseudomonadota bacterium | reverse complement strand
TTCTCCTTCATACCAAGCGCGTCACCTCAGGAAGTGAGGCGCGATAGATTAGCTCTCATTGTAACACCGTAATCGCGCTGTGTGACGTAACTAGATCACATGTTCGGCGCGGAATGCGCCACTGGTGCGTATTGACGCCGCAGCCCGCAGGTGCTAGGATACTCAATAAGATGTAACGCACTCACCGGTCCATTTTTCGCGGGTGATTCACCAAAGTCGAGGCAAACATGGCGCTCGAACTCCCCAAAAAGCCCCAGCGCAGGGGACTCTTGCATTTCGTTCGCGGCCTATGGCAGCGCCCACCCAACAAAGTGCCGCCCGAAGCCGTGCCCCTCGTCAGCTTTCCTGAACGCGCCAATCCTGCCTATCTGGTGCCGCCCGGCAGCGACCGTCGTTTCGCTCCCAAAGATCGCCTTCAGCGCCTCGCGCCCTTTGCCGCCGAGCCATATCTGGCCGCCGAAAGCAATGTGCATCACAAGCAAAAGGGCAATGCCGTCATCAGCGAGCTGGTGGCCTACGCCGCCCGCCTGGGCCGCGCGCCCGGCGACATCGACCAGCCGAATCCATCCGCGCTGCTGCACGACCTGTTGCGCCTGCATCCCGAAATCGACAACAAAGCGGCAGCGGATTGGGAAGCGACTCGCCCCAACAAAGAGGTCATCCCGCCCTTTCAGCTGGATGCCGCCACTGTGCAGCGCGTCAAATTCACCCGCTTCCTCATCCAGCGCGGCATTTATAACGAAGGTTTTGCCGATGGCGAGATCCCCCCGCAATATCGCACCCTTGATGACTACACGAAGGGCGACCGCGCGGATAAATAGGCGCGCCTGCGCGTAACCCCGCCCGCCCTCTGGCGCGTAACAGCATCGCACGTGCTATAATCTTGTATGGGACGAGCGATCTCTGTACCTCAACCATTACAGCGGATCGCCTGTTTGTCACTCGCAACAGCGTTCAGGCTTGGTCGCGGCATCGCCTCAGGGTGGATGTCGCGCGTTCTCGAAGAGGAGCTAGCAACGAACTATGGCATTTGAACTGCCCCCCCTGCCCTACGCGTATAACGCGCTGGAGCCGTATATCGACGAAGAGACGATGCACCTGCATCACGACAAGCACCACCAGGCGTATGTGAACAATCTCAACGCCGCCTTGCAGGGCAACCCTCTGGCAGATCTGCCGGTGGAAGAGGTGATCAAGCGGCTCAACGAGGTGCCGGAAAACGTCCGCACCGCCGTGCGCAACAATGGCGGCGGCCACGCCAACCACACCATGTTCTGGCAGATCATGGGGCCGAACGCGGGCGGCGCGCCCAGCGGCGAGCTGGCAGACGCCATCAACCAGACCTTCGGCAGCTTCGATCAGTTCAAAGCCGCTTTCAATGACGCCGGCGCGAAACGCTTCGGCTCCGGCTGGGTTTGGTTGGTGATGGGACAAGACGGCAAATTGGCCGTTACGTCTACCGCCAATCAGGATAACCCCTTGATGGATGGTCAGTTCCCCATCATGGGCAACGATGTGTGGGAGCACGCCTACTACCTGAAATATCAGAACCGCCGCCCGGATTATCTGAACGCGTGGTGGAACGTGGTCAACTGGGCCGAGGTTGCCAAGCGTTACGATCAAGCGCGCGGCAAATAGTCGCGACCCCACGCCCCACCCCCTCCCCACCGGTGTTGGAGAGGGGGTGATGTATTTCATTGCAAATAAACGCCCGTGTTGTGTGCTCATCACCCTCAGTCCTGATGTTTCTTCCTCAACCTGTATTACTGCCGGACGTGACGCGATGGAATGGGTGATGGAAGACGGAGGGGGAAGAAGCCGCCGAGGCACGCCGGCACGGCCACAATTTCAAGGTGGTGAACGGATCTAAGCATTTCAAGTTTCGGCGGTAGAAGCCAGAGAGCGATGATTGTTCACCAGGTGCGCCGGGAGCCAACCCTCCCGGCTCGGAATGGCGAACCCCTCCGGGCTACGAAGTCTCCTGATCGCGCTACCCAAGCATGCTATAATGGATGATGTCGTTGAGTTATTCTGGTTCATTAGACAAAGGAGTGTGCGCCTGTGCATTCTGCGTTCCCTGATCAGTTTGCCGCATACCTTGAGCATGCCCGCGCTGCCCGTGATGGTGGGCAGCATCATGACCAGCGCCGGTCGCTTTTCATGGAGTTTTTGGGCGAGGCGTTTCACATTCCGGCGGATCAGGTGGAGATCGAGCAATATATCCAGATCAAAGATCAGCGGGTGCCGGTGCCGGGAACAGTGCGGGTGCGCAAGGGATGGATCGACGCGGTCTTTCAGGATGTCATCTTCGAGTTCAAGAAAGATTTCGCCCGCGAGCGGCCTGAGGGTTTGCGCGAATTGCGCGATTATTTGCGCACCATCCCCAACGGCGCGGCTTCGGTGGGATTGTTGACAGATGGCTTGCTCTTTGAGGTCTTTGTGCTGGATGACAGCGAGGCGAGCGGGCTACGCCAGATCTCGGATATCAATCTGGAAAAGACGACTGCGGAGATCGCCTTTCTGTGGCTGGATGCGTACCTTTTCAGCCAGAAGCAGCAGCAGCCGACGGCAGCGGATATTGTGCAGCGCTTCGGCTTGCGCAGCCCCACCTTTGCCGCTGCGGCGCGAGTGCTGCGCGAGGCGCTGGCCGTGTTTGAGGCGACCGAGGCGGGCGCGTCAGAGGTCAAACGCCAGCAGTGGGCGTTTTATCTGGCGCGCGTTTATGGCGACGCTGATGCGCGC
>JAJPKG010000187.1 GCA_021323815.1 Pseudomonadota bacterium | reverse complement strand
GTTTGCCGTACGCCCTGGACCGTTTCGAACTGATTGATGGCCAGGCGTTCCTCGTAAGGGAACGCGCGTGGATCCATCCCCACCTGCTTCCAGCCCAGAATCTCCAGCGCTGCGGGATTATAATACAGCGGGTCGCCGTCGCGATCATAGATGATCACGCCGTCTGCCAGCGCCTCAAGAATGACGTTCATTTCAGAGGAGAGTGGCGGCGTCTGGTGGTGCAGCGCGTTGGCGGGCACCGGTGCGATGTTGAGGGTGACATGCGTGGTGGCTCCTGCTGCCGGCACAGCCACGCCGGCGCACCGTTTGATCGGATCGCTCGCTCCCGGCAGGGGGAGATCCAGGACGATGAGCTTTCCGGTGGCGGTGCACCGATCGATCAGCGCCATCAGCCGTGAGGCGACGCCGGGGAAGGCGTCGGCGAGTGTTTGCCCCGCGCGGACCTCAAGGATTGCTGCTTCTTGTGCCATGCGAGCGGCTTCCACCATGCCGTCGGCGGCGCGCACCAGCAGTGTGACGCCTGCAACTTCGCCGAGCGTGACCTCAGGTGGTGACGCGGCGCGTTTGCGCTTGCTCGTCATCTTTCCCTCCAGTCTGGAAGTACCTGCTGCTGGAAGCCGTTGAGATGGCCTGCCCGTGCAAGCTGAAGCATGGTATCGCTCTTGCTGGGAATGATGGTCACGTTTTTTGCAGTCATTGCCATTTGTATCTTATTGTACCAAAGGAAGGATCGCGCTGCCGAATGGCTCAATCTGTTGCTAGCCCGTTTGTCACGCGCATTTCGGTGAGAATCAGACCGAGAAAGTGGAGGGCCGGAGGTGAAACCCATCCTCATCGTGGATGATGATCCTGGGCTGCAAGAGATGTTGCAGGCGACCCTGGAATATGAGGGCTATACCGTGTTCATCGCGGAAGACGGGCAAAAAGCGCTGGCGGTGGCGGAACAGGAGCATCCTGGCCTGGTATTGCTGGATCTGATGATGCCGCGCATGGATGGCCGCGCCTTTATGGCGGAACTGGAACGGCGCGGGCTGCGTGGCGAGATGGCGGTGCTGGTGGTTTCCGCCGACCGCCATGCCAAAGAGATCGCCGAAGGGCTGAACGTGGACGGCTTGATCCTCAAACCCTTCGACGTGCCGGAGTTCATGGCCGCAGTCCACCAGATGGCGAGGTGAGACGTGCTGTTCACTCCCCCAACGCTGCTACCTGGGCCATGATATCCGCGCCCGCAAGTTCGAGATCCTCGAAGTTGCGCGTATAGAGGCGGGCATAGAGGCCGTTCTGTTCCATCAACTCGGCGTGCGTGCCGCGCTCGACAATGGTTCCCTGGTTGAGCACCAGAATGTTGTCGGCGCGCTCCACCGTCGTCAGGCGGTGGGCCACCACCATTGTTGTGCGCCCTTGCATCAGCCGGCTCAGCGCCTCTTGCACCAGCGCCTCGGACTCATTATCCAGCGAAGCGGTGGCTTCATCCAGGAGCAAAATGCGCGGGTTGCGCAAAATGGCGCGAGCGATGGCAATGCGCTGGCGCTGCCCCGCCGAAAGCTGCACGCCCCGCTCGCCCACCGCTGTGTCGAATTTTTCCGGCAACACCTCGATGAAGCTCAGCGCGTTGGCCAGGCGCGCGGCAGCGCGGATCTCCTCGTCCGTTGCGGTCAGGCGGCCATAGCGGATGTTATCTGCCACGCTGCCGCCGAACAACGTCGGTTCTTGCGGCACCACCGCGATCTGCTCGCGCAACGACCGCAGCGACACGGTGCGGATGTCGCTATCATCCACGCGGATCGCGCCGGAGTCCACCTCATAGAGTCGCAGCAGCAGGCTGAGGATGGTGGTCTTGCCCGCGCCGCTGGGACCGACCAGCGCCACCACCTGCCCCGGCTCGATCTCGAAACTGACATCGCGCAGCACCGGGCGCGGCGTGGGTGCCTCGGTTGCGCTTTCCCCTTCCGGCGGCAGTGGCGGCACGTAGGCGAACGAGACGTGCTCGAACGCGATCTTCCCCCGGACCGGCGGCAGCGCCGGCAGGGTGGGATCTTGCTCCTCAACGGGTTCATCCAACAGCGAAAAGACGCGCTCCGCCGCCGCCCGTGCCGCCTGGATCTGTGAATAGAGGCCGGTGAGGGCGATGAGCGGGGCGATCACCAGCGTCAGATAGACGATGAAGGCCACCAGACTGCCGGTGGTCAAGCGCCCGGCCAGCACCTCATGCCCGCCGTACCACAGCACAATGGCCAGCGCCGAAAAGCCCACGAAGCCGATCAGCGGTCCCAGCGCAGACTGCGCACGCGCTCGCCGCAACGCTTGGCGCAACGATTCGCCCATGCGTGCCGTGAACCGCTGATCCTCATAGCTCTCGCGGGCGAAGGATTTCACCACGCGGGGCGCGGCGAGGGCTTCTTCCAGCACAATGCCGGCGTCGCCCAACCCTTCTTGCACGCCGCGCGTGGCGTTGCGGATGCGCCGGCCCAGGAGGGCCGTCAGCAATCCCGCCGGTGGCGCGACACCCATCACCACCAGCGTCAGCCGCCAGTTCAGCGCGAAGGCGATGCCGATGCTGCCGAACAGGGTCAGCACTTGCGAGATCACCGGCAGCACGTTGCCCGTCAGCGAGGTTTGCAGCACCGTCACATCGTTGGTGACGCGGCTCATCAGTTCCCCGGTGCGGCGCTGGTCAAAGAAGCGCAGCGGCAACGCCTGCAAATGGCGAAACAGCCGCGTGCGCAGATCCACCGACAGGCGCTCGCCCACTGAGGTCAGCAGATAGCCCTGCCACGAACTGAGCACCGCCTGCACAATGAAGACGCCGATCAGCGCCAGCGCGACCTCATTCAAGAGCGTGTCATTGCGCTGGTTGAGAATCGAATCTAGAAAGCTGCGGATCACCAGCGGAAACAACAGGCCGATGCCGCTGGTGAGGATTAACAGGATGCCCGCCAGCACAAGACGCCCAACATAGGGCCGCAGCAAGACGACGAGGCGGCTGAGGGGAACGCTTTGCTCTGGACGGCGCTTTTTGCGTGGCTTGCGTGATTGTTTCGGCTTGATGCTCTGGGGATCTGGTGCCATCGTCATATCAGGCAAATCCTCATATAGTTCAGCTTGTCCTATACCGTAGCAGGATGTCCGGCCAAAAACAAGATATCACACATATTCGATATATCGTC
>JAJPKG010000416.1 GCA_021323815.1 Pseudomonadota bacterium | reverse complement strand
TTTGCGCCTGAGGGAAAGTGCCCACATGCAATGCCGCGATTGCGCGATCAGCTTGCAAGGCGGGTGACGTGCCGGTTGCCAGGGCGAGATCCTGCAAGGCCGTCGCCGGTTGACCGGCGGCAAGATCCAATCGGGCGAGGTCGTCGGCGACAGCAAGAAACGTCGGCGCGAGGCTGAGGGCGTGCCGCCAATCAACAGCGGCTTCGGCAGTGCTGCCCCGCGCCTGAGCGATCCGGCCTGCCAGCTGCCAGATCGCAGCATCACGGGGAGCGCGCTGTCCGGCTGCAATGATCGCTTGTGCCGCGAGATCCAGCTTGCCTTGCCCAAAGCGGATCTGAGCCATGCCCAGCCAGGGTGCGGCATCTGCCGGTTCCAACGCCGCAGCGTCGGCATACCATGCCAGCGCACGCCGCCATTCCAGGTGCGCCTGTGCCGCGCGGGCCAGGGCCAGATCATCCGCTGGTGCGGGGTGTTGCAGTGCCATACCACCCAGCATCCACGCCAGCAACAGCCATCCCAAGGTGCGTTTCATCGATTTCCTGAGCGAAAATGCGAGCTGAGCAGTGCTGCGGTGGGTAACGCACATCCGCCGCCAAAAACGCCAATCAATGGCACAGACTGCGCTTTTGGGGTGCCTTGACTCGTGGCACCCTGAGCCACTATCAGGCCCAGTGCTCCGCCAAGCCGGGAAGCTGAAAACGCCCTAGCGCGGGCGACGGTGCAGGTTGCCGTTGGCATCCACGAATTCGTCATATTCGCGGGTACGGCTGCTGCGCACCGCGCCGGTGTTGACATCCACCACTTGGGTGGTTACGCGCACCGCCCGCACGAAGCGCATGGTGCCCATCGGCGCAACGGTCGCCGGATTGATCTGGCTGGTGATGTCTTCTTCGGTGTTGACGACTTCCTGGTTGCGCCGCCACAGCAGTAACAGCAACAGAATGAGGAACAGCGCCAGCAGGCCGAAGACGATCAGGCACAGCAGCCACCAGGGGAAGGCGGTGCCGGGGCTGCAATAGCCGCTGGGCAACGGCGGGCAAGGACCACTGCTGCTGGAGCTTCCGCCGCCTCCACCGGGGTGCGGCGTGGCCGTTGCGCCGGGATGCGGGGTGGGCGTGCCGTTCGGTTCCGGCACCTGCGTCTGGCCGGGATGTGGCGTGCCGCTGCCCGGTGCCGGGGTGGGGGTGCCGGGGTGCGGGGTGGGCGTGCTGGTGCCGCCGGGATGCGGCGTGTTGGTGGCGGTAGGGGCCGGTGTGGGGGTTGTTGCGCCGTTGCCGCTTGGCGCGATTGGCAGCGTCGCTGAAGCATGCATCGTCGGCGCGGGAGATCCGCTGCACGTGCCCGCCGGGCTGGTGGCCGTGATGACATAGGTGGTGTTGCTGCTGACCGTCGGCACGGTGATGGTGCCGGAGATGAAGCCGTTATTTCCTGATGTCAGCGTCGCCAACAATTGCGCGCAAGGATCGCCCCCCTGCGGCCCGCCGTGAATCTCGACCACCGCGCCGCCCGGCTGCCAGCTATTGCCCGTGACAGCGATGGTCTGGCCGGAAACAGCAGAGCCGGGCAGGTTGATGGAAGGCGTCGCTTGCGTCAGTTCGGTGAAGGAATTCGATGACTTGATGCCGCCGCTCGGCGCGCCGGGACCGCTGGCGCAGACGGGATACGTGCCATATGCAAGGACGTTCGGCCAGGTGAAGGCGATCTCGACCGCGCCGGTGTTATCCACCGTGCCGGATGCGCCGTCAACCACTGTCGTGACATCACACGAGCCGCTGGCGGTGCCGATGCTGAGCGTGACCGTCGTTCCCGGCACCCAATGACTGCCGGAAACCACCACGCGCGCCCCCGCCGGCCCGCTGGGTGGATTCGGCGAGCTGATGACGATGCCCGGCCCATTGCCGCCGCCGCCGGAAAGCACCATTGCCCGCGCTGTGCCAGAAGGAAGGGTGGCGACGAACACCGCTCCCATGATGCAGAGGCAGAGCGCGAGCCAGCGCCACGCATCACGCGCAGCTTGTTGCGTTCGCACGCGTGCATCCTGTGAAGCCATCCCGCACCCCCAAAGCTCAAACACTCCCCCGCTCCTCGTCGCTCCCGTGCAGGTTTCACAGCAAGTGTACCATCCGCGTGGCCCGTTGTCAAAAAGCTGGCACGGATGGTTGGAAAAAATGCTCCACAAGAGAGTGATCATCCAGCGGTGCTCATTGTGCTCGGCGGCGCGGTATCTCCAGCGGGCGTGCCGGACGATCCCTTACGCATTTTCTCTTCCCAGCTTTGCTGGGGAGGGGGTCAGGGGGTGGGGCCTGCGCGCCAGCCAATAGGCTGCGCTGACGCTGAGGATCTCTGCCAGGGTCGGCAGCAGGCGCGCTGCCAGGATGGCGACCACCCCGCCCAGCGCGAGATCCGGAACCAGGCCGGAGATGGAGAGCAGCAGCGTCACCGCACCCTCGCGGAAAAAGAGGCCGCTTGGTGTGATGAAGCTCAGGAAGCCGATATCCCACCCCAGTGCGTAGATGCCGGCGCAAACCAGCGCCACGCCGAGCGAAGCATGCAGCGGCACCACCGCCTGCACGCAGAGCCAGAATCCCAGCCCGCCCAGCAGCCAGCTCCCCAGCCAGGCCAGCGCGATGCGCCCGATGTCGGCATAGCGCAATTTCAGGGTGATGGGGTCGCGCTTCAGCAGTTTCAGCGCGCGGTTCAGGCCCCATTCCAGCAGGCGCGGATGCAAGCCCGCCAGCACCAGCGGCACGCCCAGCAGCGCCAGCGAAAGCGACGCCACGTGGCTCAAGCCGTTGCCCAGGTGGCTGAGATCCGACCAGGCGAAGAGGCTGAGGGCGAAGGCTAGCGCGGCGGTGGCGATCTTCGTCGCCAGTTCCACCGTCATGCTGGCGAACCCGAAGGATTTCGGCACGCCCTCGCGTTCGGCCCAACTGACGCGCGTGATGACGTGCCACACATTGCCGGGGATGTAGCGCACGAATTCCGCGGCCAGATAGATGCGCAGGCACACCTGCCAGGGCAGCAGATAGCCCAATCGCTGCAAAATTGCCCGCCAGATGAAGCCGAAGGAAAGTTCCTGGCCGACCAGCAACACGAAGCCCAGCGCCAGCAACGGCCAGGAGACGTGCCACTGGTGGCGCGCCAGATCGCCCCAACTGGATGCCAGCGAGCGCGCCACGAAGAGGATAATCAGCGCCAGCACGCCCAGGCGAATCGCCCGTTTCACCCCCGGTCGCTTCACGAAAGCCAGCGCTTGCCCGGCGAGCGATTTCACCGGCAGATCTCGCCCCATGTTCGGGTGCGACCATGCGGTCGTTGGGGAATTCACGCCGGACCCTAGCCCATCGGGGTTACTGTGCGGAGCCGGGACGATTGATGCTTTCAATCCACGCACCCAGCGGGCGCGCCTCGCTCCCCGGCGCGGCGATGGAATGGCGCGCGTGACCCTGACCGCAGACAATTTGGACGGGTCCGCGCTCAATCCAGCACCTGCTTTACGCTATATTCATCGCGTGAATTGAAGTTGAAGTGGCGGATCATCTCGCTCTGCAAGCCGGAAAGCACCAACTGCACGCCGACGATCATCAGCACCAGCCCCAGGAAGAGGATCGGGTGGTTGTGGATGGGATCGTTGGTATAGATGCGGTTGAGCACCACCCAGGCGTCGATGACGAAGCCGATCAGGAACGAGACGATGCCCACCGCGCCGAAAAGGCGCAGCGGCGTGCGCATATAGGACGTGAGGAACAGCACCGTCAGCAGATCCAAGAAGCCGCGCAGGAAGCGTTTCGCGCCGAATTTCGACTTGCCGAACTGGCGCGGGTGGTGTTTCACCTTGATCTCGGTGATGCTGAAACCACGCCAGCGGGCCATCACGGGGATGAAGCGGTGCAATTCGCCATAGAGCTTCAGTTCTTCAATCAACTCGCGGCGATAGGCTTTGAAGCCGCAGTTCATGTCGTGCAGCTTCACGCCGGTGGTCATGCCGACGATGGTATTAAAAACCTTCGAGGGCAGCGTTTTGGAGGGTGGGTCCAGACGTGGATATTTCCAGCCGGAGACGAGATCATACCCCTCTTCGATCTGCTCTAGGAACTGCGGGATCTCCGCTGGGTCGTCTTGCAGGTCAGCATCCATCGTAAAGATGATCTGCCCCCGCGCCCGGTTAAAGCCGGCCAGCAGCGCCGGAGATTTGCCGAAGTTGCGCCGGAAGCGGATGACGCACACGCGCGGGTCCGCCGCGTGCAGCGCTTTCAGCACCTTGAACGAACCATCGCTGCTGCCGTCATCCACAAAGATGATCTCGAACGTCTCGCCCACCTGTTCCATGCTGGCGCAGATCTGCTGATAGAGTGCCTGCACGCTCTCGCGTTCGTTATAAACGGGGATGACAAGCGAGATGGCCGGCGGCGCTTCGTGTTCGGCATCAAACTCAAGCTGAGGGTTGATCTCGATGTCGGGTGAGGAAAGCAGCGATTTCTGGGGCATGCTGGCGCTCCCTTTCGCGTCTGCAAAAGTTGTATCTCTCATCAAGACGCAACACAGGGAGAGAACGTAACACCGGCATGAGTGACGCGACACATAATCCAGCCCATATGAGACACGACTTTGATGAATTTTCGCGAAGTTTGGCAAAATTGCCTGAAATTGGGCCAGCGGTAAGCTTGTTTGTAACGCTTTTGCCGTATACTTGGAGGAAACAACCGATGGATTGTGAGCTGGTTCACTTTTGGGACCGGCCCATCCACACCCTCAGGAAAGGAGCCATTCCTATGGCTACCAAGAAAACGTCCTCCAAAGCAACCGATGTGAAAACTTCGGCATCTGCCAAGCCTGCTCCGGCCAAAAACGCCGTCACAACCGCAACCGCCAGCGAGCCGTCGAAACACGGCGGGCAGGCAGTACGCGACAAATACGGCCTGGATTTCTTCGCGCAGATCGGCAAGCGTGGCGGCCAGACCGTGAAAGAGCGGCGCGGCCCCGAGTTCTATGCGCAGATTGGCAAGCGTGGCGGCGAGTCCACCAAGAAGAAATACGGCGCGGATTTCTATTCGCAGATCGGGCGTAAGGGCGGCTCAACCACCCGCAAGCCCAAAGCGGAAGTGAAGTAGCGCTGTCTGTTTTGCACAAAGCCCGCCTGATCTGGATCAGGTGGGCTTTTTTTAATTTAATGCGTAAACTGTGACGGAGTGAACAGACGGGCAAACAGGGCGAACACAAGGCATCGCCCCTACAGACCGATTGCGCGGTTGGTGTGGAAGGCAATCCCTTGTGGTTACTCCGCCGGCACGATCGGCAGCACCACGTGTGACGGATGCGCGCTGTCGTGCAAGATGGTCTGGCGCGCCGGCACGCCCCGCATTCCCTCCGCATACGGATCTGCCGTGTTGAGGTTGCGGTCCCAGCGCGGAAAGTTGCTGCTGGTAACATCCAGGCGGATGCGGTGGCCGGGCAAAAACACGTTGCTGGTCGCCCACAGATCGATGTGATATTCATAGACCTGGCCCGGCGTGATCAGCGATTCATGGGCAATGCCGTCGCGCATGCGGGCGCGGATGATGCCGTCGGTCAGGTTTTGCGCGAAGCCGTCGGGATGCACGTCCACCAGACGCGCGACGAAATCGGTATCAGGCGCGTCGGTGGCGGCGAAGAGCGTGACGGTGATCGGCCCGGTCACTTCCAGCGCCTGCTCTAAAGGGGCAGACGTAAAGACCAGCATATCCTGTCGCTGTTCGATGGGCCGCTGATCCTGTGGGCCTGACTGGAAGACCGGGTGCAGCAGCAGCGCGCCGCCCACCGTCGGCACCGGATTTTCCGGGTCATAGACATAGCGGTCGGCGGGTTCGTTTTCAGGTTTTGCTGGGCTGAGCACGCCGTCGCCCTCTGATGTGTTGGCGTTACCATTGCTGTGCAGATACCAGGGCGTCGGCACGGCGCGGCTGAGCGGCCATTCCTGCTCAGAGCGCCAGCGATTGATGCCCATCACAAAGATCTGCACCGGCGGCTCCTGGTCAATGCCGTTGGGGATGTTTTTCAGGAAGCGGTCGAACCAGCGCAGTTCCAGGCTCTGAAAGTCGATCTGCAAGTTGATGAGCGCCGCCGATGACGCGAAGCCGAAGTGTAGCGCGCCAACGCGCTCATCCTGGCTGTTGTGCGTCCAGGGACCGATGATCAGTTTCTGCACTGAGCGCCCGCGTTTCTTGAGTTCGGTGAAGTTTTTCAGCGTGCCGGCCAGAAAGATGTCATACCACCCGCCGCCATGCAGCGCGGGAATGCCGGCCAGCGCATCATACCCCGGCGAGACGCTGGCGAGATCCAGATATTCCGCGTCAGCGCGGCGGTCAATGCCCATGTCGAGATCGTTGAGCGCGTCGTCGTTGCGGCGCAAGCTATACCCTTTCACCGGCAATTCCGCATAGCCGGTGGCGGGCAAGGCGTCCAGATCGGCGGCGAGGCGCATCAGCGCTGCCCCCACCTGGCGCGGATCAGGATTGCCGCGCAGGCGGCGCAGGGCGGTATCCATCGAGTTGATCACCGACCAGTGGCGCGTCAGGCCCAGTTCAACCGCCCCACCGCGCATATACATCCCGTCTTGCGCATCGGCCCACGTGACAAAGGGCAACAGCGCCCTCAGGTGCGGGGGCTGCTCGCGGGCCGCAGCCCATTGGGTGAAGCCGAAATATGACGCGCCATACATCCCCACGTCGCCGGTCGCTCCCGGCAATTGCGCTGCCCACTCGACGGAATCATACCCGTCCGCCCGCTCGTGGATGAAGGGATGCCACTCGCCCTCAGAGGTGAAGCGCCCCCGCGTATCCTGCACGACGACGATGTAGCCCCGCCGCGCCGCCTGATAGGCATTCAACACGGCGTTGCCCAGCGGAAAATCCTTGCCATAGGGCAGGCGCGTCAGCAACACCGGAAATGGGCCGTCGCCGATGGGACGAAAGACATTGGCGCGCAGCACCGTGCCGTCGCGCATCGTCGCGGGAACATCGAAATCTACCTGCACGCTATACCCGGCGGGATTGCTCATCGTCGTCACGCTCTCCTCTCGCTGAATGCGATCAATTATTCGCTTTCCCGCATCTATCGTAGCGCACAAGAGAATATCAGGGCAAGGCGGGGATGGGCAGATTGCAGGCCGGCCTCATGGGCCACGTTCAGCCTATGCCCTGGCGACGCGGATGAGGAAATGTTATGATGAAATGAGAGCGTATGTACGCGTGTACAAACGGAGGGAATGCGCAGCCATGAGCAGCCGCAGCAGCAAAGATTCCGAGCCTGCGGGCGAGATTCGCCTGCGCCAGACGGCACAACTGAGCGTCGCCGATCAGACGCGCACCTTCGAGATCGCCGTGACGCTGCCTGCCGGTGCCAGTGATGAAGAGATCGACCGCGCCGCGCGCCAGGCGGAGATCGGCATGCGCGCCCTTTCCGAGCAGATGGATCGCCACATTGCCGCCGTGCGCGAGACCGCCGGGGGCCAGATGATCGACGCCGCCCATGCGCCTGGGCCCATGCTGGCCGAGCCGCAGCCCAACGGCGCGCATGCCTCTGCGGGGACCGCCGCTGTGCCGCCCGCAGCCACAGCGCCGGAAACGCCGGCTGACGACACGCTGCCCGCCGGGAAGCGCGCCGCAACACGCGCGCCGGCCCCTGAGCCACCGAAAACCACTGGGATGGACCTGCAAGCGTTTTTGGCCGAGGCCGGAACGATGGGTTATGACATCGTCTCGGCGGCGAAAGCGCTGGGGCTGACCTCGCTGAAAGATGTGGACCTCGCCCAAGCGCTGGAGCAATTGCGCGCCCTGCACGCCGCATCGCCCGCGCCGGTCCCTGAGCCACCGGCCCATGCCTTTGCTGAAGAGATCGGCCCCTATGATTCGGTGAGTGACGCCGACGATCTGGCGGAGATGGACGAACCCGATTTCGGCGCTCTCCCTGACGAACCGGATGACGCCGCGTTTGCCGGCGAGCCGGAAGCGGAGGCAGAGTCCGCGCAGGTGGCAACGTCTGCCGCCCAGGCAAACGCAACGGAAGCGCGGCGCACAGCCGAGGCGGAACGGCGGCTGCGCCAGTTGCGTGCCATCAGCGGCGGCGCGGCGACGGCAACGCCCGAACTGCGCACGGCGCTCGGCAATTGCTTCATCAATCCATTGGGAAATGAGGTAGCCAAAGAAGTTGTCAGCGCCATCTGGCATCTTGCTCCCGGTGAGCGCCTGAACGCTGCCCGCACCCGCGCCCTGGTGGAATGGGGCAAGGAAGACGACGACCTGGAAGATACCGCCCGGCGCGTGGTCGCCCTGGCGCGCCAGCCCCAGCCGGAGGAGGCGTAGCCCCATGCGCGTTGTGGCTGGGTCGGCTAAAGGCCGCCAACTGAAATCCCCGCCGTCTAACAAGACGCGCCCGATCATCGACCGCGTGAAGACGGCCCTCTTCGATGTGCTGGGCGACCGCATTCCCGGCGCGACGGTGCTGGATCTCTTCGGTGGTGTGGGCAGCGTGGGCATCGAGGCGCTGAGCCGGGGCGCGCGGCACGCCACCTTCATCGAACTAGACGCCGCCACAGCGGATGTGCTGCGCGAGAACTTGCGCGCCACCCGCACCGCCGACCATGCCGAGGTCGTGCGCGGCGACGCCTTCGCCTATCTCACCAGCGCCGCCAACCAGCATCGCCATTTCGACATTATCTATGTCGCGCCGCCGCAATATCACGGTCTGGCGGCGAAAGCGCTGCTGCAATTGGATGCCGCGCCGCTCACGAAGCCGGGCGGATTGGTTGTCATCCAGATCGATCCCCATGAGCGCATCGACTTCGCGCCGCTGGCCTTGCGCCATTTCACGCTGGCCGATGAGCGCAAATATGGCAGCACGCTGTTGTTGTTCTATGAGCACCGGCCAGAGGACCATTAGCCATGCCCACCATGCGTTTCGTTGACGACACCGACGCCCAGCGCCAACTGGGGGTGGATCGCCTGACCTTCGAGGCGCTGCTGCGCGAGAAGCGCCTGCGCCCCGTCTCACGGCAAGGCACCATCCAGTTTTTCCGCACGGCGGATATCATGCGCCTGCGCGCCGAATTGTATCCCGAAAGCGAGGCCGAAGACGCCGCCGAGGCGCAGGCCGTCGCCGAGGGTAGCGCGCCCGCGCCATCCAGCAGCGCGGCACCTGAAACCGCCGCGCCTGCCGCGACACCGGCCAAGAAAAAGGGCCACGATCCTGCCATGCGCGTCCACCTGCGGCTGACCGCCGACCTCAAATGGTATGACATCAGCGACGCGGACTTGCAAGCGTGGTTCGACCAACTGCACCCCGACACCTATGCCCGCCGTCGCGCCAACGCCGAATTTGTCAAGCAGCGCATGGAACAGATCATCGCGCTGATCGATGCCGGCCAGGCGCGGCTCGCCGCGCTAGGGGCCGGGAGTGACGATGGGCGTGAGGGTGGCGACTGAGCGCAAGAACGTGGCGAAGAAGATCGGCTGAAGGACGATGTTCAGCACCAGTCCCACCACGAGTGCGGTGAGCAGGTTGATGCCGAAGATCGCCCAGCGATTCATCGCTGCACCCACCGCGCCCGACTGAATCTGCATCATATATTGATAGACCGTGAAGGGAATGTACACCAGGAAGATCAAGCCGTAAAGCGTAAACACGCTGTTGACAAACGCCGTTGATGGTCCGCTCGCACCATTGCTGGCGATCAGCGATTGCAGGCTGGGAACCAACTGCACTTCCAGCAGAACCACGATAAGCAGCCCGAAGAGGAAGGTGGCGCTTGTCATGCCCACCTGCGCCAGCGCCCAGGGCTTCAGCGCGCGCTGGAATCGCTGCCCCGTCGTGCCCAATCCTGATGACATAAACAGCGCCTGACCGAACGGGATGGCGAATACCTTGAGCAGATACGTCACCGGCGCGATCAGCACCACCCCGAAGATCAGGTTCGCCATGGATTGCAAGGACGACTGCGTTGCGGCATCAAGCCCGGTCGCCTGAGAGAGCGCGGATTCGACGATGCTGTGAATCACCAGCGCCAGCACCGTCGCATAGGCCAGTTGCAACACCACCGCGACGATGATGGACGCGCGCACCCATCCTGCCGTCGCGATCTGCGCCCACGCGGCGATGTTTTGGCGCGAAGGGTGAACGGCGATGGAAAGCCACGCCTGCAAGAGCGATCCGCTGGCGGGCGGCACCATCTGCGGAGGTCTTCCATCCGCTGCCGGGATGTGGTACACCGCCGGGGGAACATACGGCGGGGGCGGCATGTAATAGCCGGGCGCGTATCCCGGCGGGGGATAACCCGGCGGCGGCATTTGCTGCGCACCATAGCCTGGTGGGGGATATCCTTGCGGCGGAGGCTGCTGTGCACCATAGCCCGGCACCGCGCCCGGCGGGGGATAGCCGGGGTAGGGATAGCCCGCTGGCGGAACGTAGCCCGGCGGCGGTTGCGGTGGCAATTGAGATGATTGCGGCTGTGGTTGTGGCTGAGGGGGTTGCGGTGGTTGTTCTGACGGCTGTGACTGCGGATCTTCAGCATTCATAAGCAAGCACGCTCCTATCTGGAAGATAGCTGATGAATAACGCCCACTTCCAGTGTATCATGCTTGCTCGTGTGCCGCGCCGTCCGCGAATGGGAATCGCTCACACTCCTGCAAATAGATCTGGCCGCAAAAGGCGCACCAGCCGCAACCAGATATCAGGCGTTTGCAGCACGGCGTAACCCGCAACCAGAAACAGCGCCACGCCGATATACATCCCCAAAACGATGTTACGGTCTCTGGCGCGCATCGCCAGTTGGCGGAACGGCTGATTGA
>JAJPKG010000231.1 GCA_021323815.1 Pseudomonadota bacterium | reverse complement strand
CCCAAAGACGGCGAGGCGCGCGAGCAGCCCCAATTGCCGCCACCTGCCCCCGCCGCTGACAGCACCGAAGGAGGGGCATAAGACTATGATCGTGCGCATCATGGAAGAGGACCAATATCGCCTTGACGATCACGAAGCCGCCGAGTTCGAGCAGCTGGACCACGCCCTTCTGGAAGCGGTGAGCAATGACGATCAGGCGGCATTCCTGATGGCGCTGAACAATCTGGTGAGCTTTGTGCGCGAGAAGGGCAGCAAAGTGCCGTACACCGAAATTGTTCCCTCGGATGCTGTCGTGCCGGCGGAAGACATGACGCTGGCCGAGGCAAAGCAAATGCTGGAAAATGATTCCAGTGCCAGCGCATGAGTGTAAGCAAAATCGGAAGAGGCAGCGCGGGGTGAGCCAACAAGCGCTGCCTCTCCCCCTTTTTTCACCCCCTGCCACGCGAATAGTACCGGCTCTGTTTTTTCTTAGGCATCACATGCGACTATACTAACAAAGACACCAATCGTTTATTCCTCAACGCGGCATGACGCCGCAGCCATATCGCATTCTGTGCAGGAACAAAGTGAGGCGCACCCATGTGGCAACCACAACCCACCCGCCAGCCGCGCGTGCTGGTGGTCGATGATAGCTGGACCTATCTCACCTATGTCGCGTCCATGCTGGCCGAACGCGGCTATGAGGTGCTGACCGCCGTCGATGGCGATGAAGCCATCGAAAAGACGGTGATGGAGCAGCCTGATTGCGTGGTATTGGATGTCGTTTTGCCCAAACAAAACGGCTTTCAGGTCTGCCGCAAGCTCAAACAGATGGACGCTGTGCGCCACATCCCCATCATCCTCATCAGCAGCAAAAACACCGCGCTTGATCGCCACTGGGGCATCCAGCAGGGCGCGGACCTCTATCTGGAAAAGCCGTTCAGCGAGAGCGATCTGTTGGCCAGCGTGAGCAGCGTCATCAACAAGCCTCACTGAGGCCCCACCCGACCCCGCCCCAGCAGCGACGGAGAAGGGCGATCATCTGCGAGATGATGGCGTAGATCAACGCTGATCGCTACCCAAACAATCTTCCCTTCCCTAGCTTCGCTGGGGAAAGAGGCCGCGCCACCAGCCCCAGGCGAGATAACCGAGCGCGGGGCCAAATGCCGGCACGGCGCGGAAGCCGAAGAGGGGTGACGCGGTCAAGGGCAAGAAGCCATAGAGCGTCAGCACGCCGCCCGCCAGGAGCAGCACAGCATTCGTCAGGCGATCCAGTGGGCGCAGCGCGACGATGATGAGGGGCCAGGTGGCATACCAGGGCCAGAACCAGCCGCTCGCCAGCACCAGATAGGCCAGCAGCGCCCAGGTCCACGCCGACAACAGGTCGCGCTCAGCACGGCGCGCCATCTGCCACAGCCACACCGCCGCGAACGCCAGCGCGCCCACGATCTTCAATCCATTATTGACCAGATCATGTGCTGTCTGGCGGCTGAGATGCAACGCGCCGCCGAGCACCCACCGCAGCGGCCACGAGATCGCTTCCATCGGCGAATTATCCAGATTTTGCGCGGGCGGGGAACTGAGCAGTGCAGCCAGCGTCGCCGGCCCATGCCAGAACGGCAGCGCCAGGATGATCGCGCTCCCCGCGACCACGCCCGCCCGCCAGGCGATTGCGCCGAAATGTCGCAACAACTGCGCGCCCGCCGGGGGCTGAAACCCCTCGACTCGCAAATGAGAACCTCTCTGGGCTGGATAGAGCAGATCTGATGGCGCAATCCCAATGACCAGCGGCCACAGATAGAGCGGCACCAGGATCGCCAGGATGTATTTCGTGGCGATGGCCGCGCCCCACAGCGCCAGCCCCGGCACCTCGCGCCCCCGCGCGATCAATGCGATGCCGCCCAGGAAGAGCGCCAGCATCAGCGCGTCGTTGTGCGCGCTGGCGGCGAACTCCCACAGCGGCAGGGGATTCCAGGCATAGAGCAGCGTCCCCACCAGGCGTCGCTGCGGCGCGATGTGTGTGAGGATGTCCCAGATCAGCGCGGCGCAGATCAGATGACAGGCGAGCGCGAACAGGCGATAGAGCAGCACAGAGATCGCCGCCGAACCGCCCAACGCTTGCGCGAGCACCGTCAGCGCGTTCGAGACCAGCAGCCAACCAGGGCCATACACCGAGCGCGTGTCACGCCAATACACCAACGGCAAGAATGGGTCATGCGCGAACTGCGACGGCACCGCCAGCAGCGGGTTCGCGTGATAGACCACACTGATGCGTCCATAGAGGATATAGCTGAAGATGTCATCCGAGGGCAGCGCCGGCAGCAGGGTCAGCACCAGCCCCATCAGCGTCGCTGCGCCCAGGATAACCCACAGCATCTTCCCTTCCGCTCCGGCAGACATCGCTTGGTGCAATGTCTGCGGATGCTTCGCTGGGTGCCCTCGCTTCTTGCGGTGCAGCCTATACTTGGTGGCAGCATTGCCGCTCTCAGGCGCGGTTTCCACCCGCCGGCCCGCCAATGCCGATACGTCAATCTTGCTCGCTCGCCTCAGCGCCCAGGCATAGCCGCCACAGGCAGCTAGCAAGAGCGCCACCAACAGCGCCAGCGCCCATCCCTGCGGCGTGGGCAAGCCGCTCGCCGCCGGCAGCGGTCCCGCGCCGTGCAACTGGGGAGGAATGGGCCAGCGACGCAGTGCCGGCATGAGGTGAGAGGGGGTGAATTGCAGCCACACCAGCGCCACCAGCGCGTATGCCGCCAGCCACGCCGCCAGCATCAGCGCAAATGGCGGCAACAGCGTCTTCATCAGGGCTGTTATGGGGAGGTATTGTGGCGCATGAGCACGCGACGGACGAGCGAGCACGGCATGCCGCACGGTTCCCGTGCCAAGATGCAACGGACCTGCTAAGCGCGCGCTTTCTTTCCCTGGATGGTTCGGTTTTGCCGAAGGAACCTGGGGCCAGCGCCGGGGTCTGTGTCGTCTCGTGATCTTGCTCATGCGCGCTCCTCGTGTCCTTGTAGTCTGGGACGAATGGTTCCCCCCAATTGGCACACCCATAATGGCCTATCAGATGACCAGAAGGGTGAGGTGTTTTACACTCAGCGTACCAGGCTTGTACAATGGCGGGGCTGGAACCCTGTTGTTCGTCTGCTGCTTCTTTGAGAGGACGGCTGCTCATGCGCCCAGGTTCATCGCTTTTCAACGGCATCATCTTGTTGGCAGTTGCGGTCGTCATGACGGCTGCCGGGCTGTTGGCGTTCATCGCCCATGCTCCGGTGGCGCTGGGCGCGGCGCTGCTGACGCTCGGCTCGCTGGCCGTCATCGGCGTGGTTGTCACACTGGCGCGGCCTCACCCGCGCGTGGTGCGCCTGACCCCACCAACTTCGGCCACCCCTGAGGTCGCGCAACCCAGCGCGCCTGCCGCGCCCATCCCTGCCAGGGTTGAACCGCCGCCGGTTGCGGTCGCGCCACCGCCTGTGGAAGCGGCTCCTGCGGCACCGGCAGCGCCGCCCGTGCCGGCATTTTTGCCTGCTCCGGGACCACTCTTTGTCGGGCGCGAGCAAGAGCTGGAAGAATTGGTGGCGGCACTGCGCCGGGCGCGGGGAGCGACGGCCATCGCCGTCATCGGCCCCGCTGGCGCGGGCAAGCACAGCCTGGTGGCGCAGGCGGTGGAAGCGCACCGGGCAGCGGGCACCTTCACGGCGGGCTATTCCTGGCACGCCACCTCAGCAATGCACGGCGATCGGGGCCTGCGCAAGCTGTTGATCGAAGTGCTGGAACGCCTGGGCGGCCCGATGGTGGCGATGACGGCAACCCTGCGCATGGGGGAAGCGGCGGTGGCCGATCTGGTGCGCGGCAAGCGCATGCTCTTCTGGCTGGATGACGTTCCCGCCGATTTCCCCATCGGACGTGCCATCTCTACCCTCACGGCGCGTGATGCCGAAGGCAACGGGCCGGCAGTGATCCTCACCAGCCGCACCGATTGGGATATGCCGGAGATCACCGAAATTCTTCTGGAAGCTCCCCAATTAGACGAAGCCTTTGATCTGTTTCGTGAGTGGCTGGAATTAACCGGTCGCCCGCTGGAATTCGAGGAATATGAGGCAGCTAAAGCCATCTGCGTCAACCTGAGCGATCTGTCGCTGGCGGTGCGACTGGCGGCGGGTTATGCGGCGCAGAGCGGCGCGAAACTGACCAAATTGGCGGCGGATCTCGGCTCTGCCGTCTATCCGCCGGGCGACCTGTTGCGCACGGGCGAGCAAACCATCGCGTTCGTGGAACGCTCGCTGTTTCCCCAGCCGCGCCGCGCCTTCGCAGCCCTGGCGGTGTTTGACCAGCCGATCATCGATCTTGATACCGCCAGCGCCGTCGCGGCCAGTGTTTCCGGCGGCACGGTGGCCGACACGCGCACCGACTTGGAAGCGATGGTACAATTGGGGCTGCTGGAACCTGATGGCGACGACGCACATCCCCAGATCCGCTTGCATCCGCTGGTGCAGCGTTACGCCGCCAGCCGGCTGGAAGAATTGGGAACGGATGTCACGCTCGCCGCGCGGGCGGCGCTGGCCAGTGTCATGCGCGCCCGTCGCGGTGCCGACGCACAGGACGATGATCTCGCCTGGAACACGCCGGGGGTTGCGCCGCGTTCATGAGCCAGCCAACGTGAACCGACCATATGCAAGAGAGCGTTCCATGCTTCTTCTTCCGATCTGTCTGAGCAGGACTAGAATAAAGAGAAAGAGGAGCGTTTCTCTTGAAGGAGCTACACACACCAATGGCTAAACCCAACGGCGTGCAGAGCGTGTGCATCATGGGCTGTGGCCGCGTCGGTGCCATGCTGGCGGAACATTTCCACAGCATGGGCTATGCGGTGCATATCATTGATGTCAACAGCGATGCTTTTCGCCGTCTCAATACAAAAGATCTGCGCGACAACCACACCACGCAGGGCGACGGCACCGACCCCAGCGTGCTCGAACGCGCGGATATCACCCACGCAGATATCTTCATCGCCGTGACCAATGGCGATAACCGCAACGTCATGGCCGCGCAGATCGCCAAACATCAATTCAACGTGGCGCAGGTGATCTGCCGGATCTATGACCCCAAGCGTCACGAGATCTATCGTGACAAACTGGGCATTAACAGCATTTGCCCCACCCTCATTGGTGCCGACGCGATCTTTTCCACCCTCACAGGCTCGCCCATCGGCGCTTCGCTTGGCAATGGGAAACAACAGGGGGAGCTATTGTCATGATGCCAGCTGAAGCGAACGGACGCCAATATTTCATCATTGGTGGGGGCGGCCAGGTCGGCTACTTTCTGACGAAAGCCCTGCTGGAAGCCGGCCATGAAGTGGTGCTGCTCGATAAAGATCCCGCCCGCATCGACACCTTGAACCGCGAGCTGGGCGACGTGGTGGAACGGGGCGACGCCTGTGAGGTGAGCACGCTTGACCGCGTGGGCGCTGAGCGCGCCGATTACCTGCTGGCCGTCACCGGCGAAGATGAAGATAACCTGGTGATGTGCCAGATGGCAAAGGCCGGCTTCACGCGCTCCAACGGCAAGGCGTGCCGCACCATCGCGCGGGTGAACAACATCGCGAACATCCCGCTGTTTCACAAACTGGGGATCGATGTCATTGTCAGCCCGACGCAAAACATTCTGGAAGCGATCGGCACCGAACTGCCGCTGCCACAGATCGCGCAGATCTCGCCACCGGATAACGACGGGGTGCAGCTGATCGAGGTGCGCGTGGCGGCAGATGCGCCGGCGCGGGGAAAAACCATCGAGAGTCAAGGGTGGGGAAGCAGCGTCAGGCCCACCTTGCTCATTCGCGGCACGCAAAATTTCACGCCGGAACCGCATATGGCCTTGCAGCCGGGGGATAAGCTGTTTGCCGTCGTCACCCCAGAAGGGCGCAGCGTCTTGAAACGCGCGTTGCTGGGCAAGGCGACCTAGGCGTCATATGCTGGAAAGGCGCTGAACCGCAGCGGCAACAGCCTGCAACAAAGCTGAGATCTTGAATGGCTTGGTCAACACCTGCCCGTTCAGCTGGGCGATGAGGGCGCGAGCATCGTCGGGGAGCGTCTGTGGCGAAGCCGACATCAGCAAAATGGCGTGGCGCTGGCGCAAGGATGGATCAGCCAGCACCGTGATCATGATGTCATGTCCCCCTGGCGCGGGCATAAAATAATCTAACAGCACAACGAGGGAATCGGCTGACGTGGTGATCAAGGCAAGCGCCTGCTGGCCGTTATCCACCCCCTGCACTTGATAGCCCTCATCGGCCAGCAAGCGGCACAACACGTCACGGTTGCTGAAATCGTTCTCGACGACTAAAATCTGCACCATGCCCCATCTCTTCCCGGCTCTTTCCGCTCGCAGGTGCAGGGCGCGCCGTTTTTGCTCGTCACGAATAGCTCATCAGGCGCTCCGCAGCGTCGCCCACGGCTTCGAGCACCTGATCGATATCGAAAGGTTTGCGCAATAAAGGAATGTCGGCGACGGTCATAAAGCGAGCCAGCTCAAAGGGGATGATCCGCCCAAACGAGGTCATGATGACCACCGAATGGCGCTGGAACAAACCAGGGTCGGCATGCACCGCTCGCAAGACATCAAACCCGTTGAATTCCGGCATGAGATAGTCGAGCAACACCACCAGAGGACGCGCCGCATCACGCATCAGGCGCAAGCCTTCGTGACCGTCAGCGGCCTCGGAAACGGTGTACCCCTCTTCCAACAACAGCGCTTTCAGGTATTTGCGGGTGTCGGCATCGTCATCGACAATCAACACGTGTGTCATCGGCAACCTGGCTTTCTCGCGCTCCCTGCCAAGCGGGCGCAAAATCACGATTTCCGCGCTACACAATACCAATCCCACGCCCAGAGTGTTGCTCTCACAATACACATTTTTGGCCCTCGTTGCAAGGGTGAGGCACAGGTTCGCTCAGAGACGCAGGAAGCCACATCATCGCGATGTGGTGCAGGGGTACACGTGAATGAAGAACAAACGGCATTCGCATGAAATAGGAGTCAAGAAAGGGCGAGTGTTCGGAGCACTCGCCCTTGAATTATTTTGTAGCAGCGGCATGATGCGTTGTGTGTGGCGCGACCAAACGCAGGCGCATCACGCGCTCGCGGCGGCGCTCCTCGTTCAGCAGGCGCTCACGGGCGCGCAGCAGGTCGCGCTGCGAGACCAGCCCCACCAGGCGCGAAGGATCTTCACGGTCCACGACGGGCAAGCGCCACGCGCTGTTGACGATCATGCGCGCCGCAACGGAGCGCAGCGTCTCGTCGGGATACGCCACGATCAAACGGGTGCGCATGACATCGGCCACCGTGCGCGCATCATTCTTGGCTAGGTCGGCGATATCAGAGCGCGTCACCACGCCCAGCAGCTTCTCATCGGCGTCCAGCACAGGGAAGAGACGTTGTGACCATGCGCGCGGTTTTTCCACAAACTGCGCGTGCAGCGCGTGCAACGAGAGATCCGGCGTTACGCTGGTGAAAGTTGTCTGCATCATCTCGCCCACCAGCAAGGCTTCCAGGGGATCAACGGCGTATTCGCGCGTCACATGCAACCCGCGCCGGGCGATCTTTTCGGTGAGGATCGACCGTTTCAGCACCAGCACCGACACGGCATGCGCCAGCACACACGCCACCAACAGCGACAGCAGCAGATCGGTGGATTGCGTCAGTTCGAAGGCGAAGATGATGGCCGTCAGCGGCGAGCGCATCACCCCGGCCAGCGCCGCCGCCATGCCGATGAGCGCCCATACGCTGACGGAATGGCCGGGGAAGAACTGGCCCTCGATGCCACCCAGCGCGCCGCCGATCAACAGCAACGGGGCCAGGATACCACCCGATGTGCCCGATCCCAGCGCGATGCACCAGATGATCGTCTTGGCGATAATCACGCCGATCAGCACATCCACCGGCAAGTTGCCACGCAAGATATCCGCGATGGTGTCATAACCAACGCCCAGCGCGCGCGGAAAGAAGACGCCGCCCACGCCCACGACGATGCCGCCCAGCGCCGGCCACCACATCCAGTGGATCGGCAGCTTGCGGAACAGGTCTTCCGCGCCATACACGCCCAACGTCAGCAGCCACGCCAGCACGCCGGCGATGATGCCGGAGATGGCGGCTGCCAGCAAGCCCGCCGGATGCAGCGAGGGATGCGCGACAGCGGGAAACATGGGGTTGGGGCTGATGAGCCAGCGGCGCATCACCGTCGCCACCACGCTCGCCAGGGCCACAGGAACAAGGCTGCGCGGCTTCCACTCAAACAGCAGCAACTCCACCGCCAGCAGCACTGCGGCAATGGGCGTGTTGAAGACCGCCGCCATGCCCGCTGCCGCGCCCGCTACCAGCAGCGTCTTGCGTTCCGCCGCCGTCAGATGAAAGAACTGGCCCACCAGCGAGCCGAACGCGCCGCCGGTCAGAATGATTGGTCCTTCCGCGCCGAAGGGGCCGCCGGTGCCGATGGAGATGGCCGAGGAAATCGGCTTGAGAATGGCCAGGCGCGGCTCAACCTTGCTGCCGCCGACCAGGATCGTCTCCATCGCTTCCGGGATGCCGTGCCCGCGAATGCGCTCCGAGCCGAAACGCGCCATCAGCCCGATGACCAGCCCGCCGATGATGGGGATGGGAACGGCCCACCAGCCCAACGTATTGCGCGTCGGCGACACCAGCGCCGTAGAGAAACGATGATAATAGACCGCGTTGGTGATGAGGCCGATGAGCATCATCAAGCCCACCGCCACCAGCGCGCCCAGCACGCCGACGGCCAGCGCCAGCGCGACAATCACCAGCATCCGCCGGTCAGCGGTGAAATCACCTAATTCCGGCGCACGCTCGCCGCGCCGGGGCGATGGCTGCGCCGGTGGAGATTCCGGCGAAGGTTCAGCTTCAACGATATCAGAAACATCAACGAGCGCCATGCACGCATCATCCTCCAAAACAGAGCATAGGTCACATCATTATCATATCATAGAATGATATATAGAGGGTAGGGAGACATTGTCTGAAAAATCAGGCAAATCACCTGTCGTTTGTGTTATCGCGCTCTAGAGAAGGCGCGTTTGTTGCCAGTCTCACCATGATCGAGATGGCACGGCGTGATATGCTGCTTATCAAGAACGCGCAGAAATCCAATCGAGGTCTGCTATGGAAATTACCAAAGGGGAATATGAACGGCTGGCTCGCTTTCGTCGCGCGCTGCGCCGCTTTTTACGCTTCAGCGAACTTGAGGCGCGCAAAGAAAATCTGACGCCCCAGCACCATCAGATGATGCTGGCCATCAAGGGCATGCCGGAGCGCGACTGGGCCACCATCGGCGAACTGGCCGAAGCCTTGCAATTGCATCACAACGCCGTCGTGCAACTGGTGGACCGAGCCGAGGCACTAGAATTGGTGGAGCGCGTTCCCGACCAGCAAGACCGGCGCGTGGTCAAGGTCGTGCTGACCCCCAACGGCATCGACAAACTCAACCGCCTGACCACGCTGCACCGCGACGAATTGCGCCGCCTGCGCGAAGAACTGGTGGCGGCGCTCACAGAGGAAACAGCCGATGACACCCACCCGTAAGCGCATCCGTCTCAGCCTTGTGGAAAGCGCGCTGCTGGGATTGATCGCGCTCTTGTTGCTGCTGAACTTCTGGCAGGCACGCATGCACCGGGCAGGCTAGCCACTGGTGTCGATGATGGGCGGATGCAGATGTCCGCGCAATAGCTCGCCCGCCGCCCCGGTGAAAGAATCCCAGCGCTCGCGCAAAACCGAGCCGACATCGGGTAACTCCACGCGCGGCAAGTGCTCGCGCAGGGCCGAGCCAACATCCGGCAACGCCACACCCTGCAACCGCTCGCGCAACATGGCCCGCGCCCGAAAGAGGTGCGTTTTCACCGTGCTGATGGGGATGGTCAATTGCTGGGCGATCTCTTCATACGAGAGATCTTGGAAATGGCGCAGGAACAGCACCATCTGATATTTCGCCGGCAGCGCGGTGATCTGATCGCGGATCGCCTGACTCCATTCCTGCTCGGCGATGGTCGCTTGCATCTCGCTCCACTCGTTCGCCAGGCGTTCTAGGTGCAGCGAGGCGAATTGTCGCAGCGCCGCCAGGCGGTTTTGTTGCGCTTCAATGGATTGCAAACAGCGACGATAGGTGATGCGATAGAGCCACGTGCTGAAACGCGCCTCGCCCCGGAATGATCCCAGGTTGCGCCATGCCGCCAGAAAAACATCCTGGGCGATCTCCGCCGCTTCATCAGGATCGCGCACGGTGCGGCACGCCAGACCATACACCTGCGCGTAATGCGCGTCTACCAGCGCGGTGAAGGCAAACTGATCCCCGGAACGCGCCGCCGCGATGAGTGCCTGCTCGCGGTAGAGCGCCTCGTTGGGAGCGTATGACGCTTCGTCCTGATGCTGCTCCTCGCCTGCTGCATCAGACTCAACACCGCTTGCCGGATCAAGGATCGCATCCTCATCCGGCAGCAGTTCCCGCTTTTGGGGCCGATGCAATTGTCCATCTGTCAGGGATTTGTCTCGCACGTGTGCGCAGCGCCTCGATCCGTTCGTGTGATCCTTTCTCTAGCTTACCATATTCATCATATCAAAGCGCGTGTGAACTTCACAACGCTGGCAAATGCCATCCGTCGCCGGCTCATTCTTCGGCGTTCACCAGCGTCGAGCCAAGTGACGGCACGTCCGGCACCACGAACGAGCGCGGGCGACCATCGACATCCAGATATTGCCGCTGAAGCTGCTTGATGCTGCCCAGGCCCAGCGCCGTCTCGATAGGTTCTTTCACCAGTTTGATATACTCGCGCGGACCATAGAGTCCCACTTCGGCCATGCGGCGGGCACGTTCTTCGGCCTGCGGGACAATGCGCTGGGCCGGCATGGCGAAATGCTTGAATACATAAGCCAGGTCGGCGCGCGTGTTATCTTCATCCAGCGCCAGATAAGTTTTCACGACCTCGCGGTAAAAGCTGTAATGCGCCATCTCATCGATGGCGATGAAGCGCAGCGCCGTTGCCAGGGCAAGGTCGCCCTCTTTCTGCGCCAGATCGCGCAAGCGCTTATAGTTCACATGCGTCGCCAACTCCTGAATCATGCCATACATCATCATCTGGCGCGGTTCGCTGAAAGGCGGATCCCACTCGGCTTCCAACACCACGTCGGAAAAATCTTGCACGCCCTGTTCGGTGCGCTTGCCGGAAACGATGAGCCACTTTTCCAATGTCAGCGAGTGTTTGCTCTCTTCATAGCCCCAGTTGGCTAAAAACCAACCGCGTCCGCGGCTGCGGCGCAGCATCTGCATCAGCTTGCCGGTGTAATCGGGCAGGTAGAGTTCCACGCCGCAAAACTGCTCAACAAAATCGCCCAGCAATTCGCTGGCCTGCGGATTCGCCTTCTCCCAGGGGATATCTTTGAAGAGGTTCCAGCGCCGTCGCCCCTCGGCGATCTCAAAAAAGCGCATGTAGGTACGATAGATGGTGTCTTCGATGATCTTGCTGTCGCGATAGCCGCTCATGCCAGGCTCCTTGTGACTCTATTCCAACGCCGCTGTGCGGCGCAAAGGCGTTTTTTTCGCGCTTCTGTGTGATAAGAGCAATCCGTTCGTGGGAAATGTTTCACTTCCCGCCCCAAAGCCATATCATTGAGCGAAAATTCGTGATACAACGCTAATTGAATGCTCGACCGCACGACAGTACGGCAGAGTTTGGCAAGAAACTTGCTGCGATCTTTCCGAAATTAAGAAACAGATATCCCTGAAAGCAGGGATCGTGGGGGAAGAGAGATGGATCAAAGAGGCTCCCTGCGCGCCGCTTCATCAGTCCACACAGATGGAGGCCGTGATGCCTGAGAATGACAAAGCGCGCAAGGGGGGCAAACAGATCCCCGGCGCGTCGCTGTTGCTAGACAAAACAGGAGTGCCGAATCTGGATGAAGTGCTGGGTGGCGGATTACCGCGCGGGACGCTGGCCATCATCGTGGGGCCGCCGGGAAGCGGCAAAACCACGCTGGCCAACCAGATGGCATTTTCCGCCGCGCGCAACGGGCGCAAGGCGATGGTCTTCACGGCGCTTTCGGAACCGACCAGCAAGCTCATCGCGCATCTGCGCACGTTCAGTTTTTTTGATGGCGAGTTGGTGGGCGACAACATTCAGTTCCTGAGCCTGCAACAATTTCTGCCCGAAGGCTTAGAGGCCACCGGCGAAGAGATGATCGCCACCGCGCATCGTGCAGGCGCAGGGCTGGTGGTGCTCGACGGCTTCCGGGGCGTCCGGGGAGTAGACATCGATCAACAAGCGGCGCGCAGCTTCTTGTTTGACGTGGGTACCACGCTCAGCACGCTCGGCACCACCACCATCATCACCAGCGAGGCCGACGCGCGCGATCCCTCGTTCTTCCCCGAAGCGACCACTGCCGATGTTATCATCGGCTTGCATTACGACCTACGCGGCGTGCGACAGTGGCGCAACATCGAAATCATTAAGATGCGCGGCGCTGCACCGTTGCCTGGTTTGCACGGCCTGGGACTGAACAGCGACGGCATTGTGGTCTTTCCCCGCATGGAAGCGCGCATCACCCAGCAGGAACGCTGGCCCGAAGAACAACCCACCCAATTTCCGCTGACACCGGGCGCGCCGGTGCCACGTGCTGGGTTCGGCCTGCCGGAATTGGATGCTGCCTTGAGTGGCGGGCTGACACGTGGCACCAGCACGTTGCTGGTCGGCAGTTTGGGCAGCGGCAAAACCTTTTTGGCACTGCATTTCGCTACCGCAGGCGCGCGCGAAGGTGAACCGGCAGTCTATGTCAGCTTCCGCGAGAGCATGGAGCAACTGCTGCAAAAAGTCACGCCGTTTGCGCTGGGGGCGGACTTGCGCGCCGCGCTGGAACCGGATGGCAACATGACCTTGTTGCGCTGGGCACCGGTGGAACTGGACCCCAATGTGGTGGCAGATCGCCTGCTGACGACACTGGACGCCACGAATGCCCGCCGCCTGGTGGTGGATAGCGTGGTGGAAATGGAGCGCGGCGTCTATGACTACGCCGCCAACCGCGTCCACAATTACATGGCGGCGCTGATGGAAGCGTTGCGCGCCCGCAACATCACTTCGCTGTTCATCAAAGAGATTCGCCAGCAGGCGACAACGGAGATCGATTTCTCTGATGATGCGATCTCGGTGTTGGCAGAAAACGTCATCTATCTGCGCCAGGTGGACTATCGTGGGCATCTGCACCGGCTCATTTCGGTGCTGAAAACGCGCTTTTCCGCGCATGATAGCTCAACCCTGCGCGAATTCGTGATCATGCCCCCACAAGGCATTCATGTGATGTCGTTGCTGGAAAGCGACGCCGCCATGCTCGCCAGTTTAGGCAACATCGACACGAGCGCGCTCCGGCGCAGCGGGCGCGCGCGCCAGCGTGGCATGAAGAATGCGGGCGACACAGGGGAGACGGACGAGGCGACAGCGGAGGACCAGGCGTGAAAGGCACCAGGCGTCAGGTTGGGCCAGTGGACCAAACGGCAGGCGCGCTGCCGGCAGAAGAAGTTGAGGCTTCCTCCGCCGCGCAGCCGCTTGTGCTGATTGTGGAAGATGAGGCTCCCATCGCCGACGCGATTGCTTTGGTAGTACAAGAGGCGGGCTACACGCCTCTGATCGCCACGCATGGGCGTCAGGGATTAGAGATGGCGCGCTCCCGGCGTCCCGCGCTGATCACCACCGACTATATGATGCCGCAGATGAACGGTGACGAATTCATCGCTGTGCTTCGCCGCGAGGCTGAAGAACGCGGCGAGCCTGCTCCTCCCATCATCCTCATCACGGCTGTCGTCTCGCATCGCACGCGCAACATAGGCGCTGATTACATTTTAGCCAAACCCTTTGATATTGACGTGCTAACGCAATTGTTGCATCGTTTCATCGACGGCACCGACCATGATCAGAATGGTCTGCGGCCCTGAGATCCTCTTTCTGGGCCAATGGCTGAGACAGCACTGGCGGTGATATACTGGAGTATCAGTGAATCGCCCCTCTGTGCAACCGCAGGAAGAGCAGGACCAGCCAGCATGATCGCCATCTTCGACTTCGGCTCGCAATATACGCGCCTCATCGCGCGGCGCGTGCGCGAAGCGCGTGTCTATAGCGAGATTGTCCCCAACACCACCACCCTGGAAGAGTTGCGTGCTCGCAAGTGCCAGGGCATCATTCTTTCCGGTGGGCCAAACAGCGTCTATGACGCCGACGCGCCGCAGTGCGATCCGGCGATCTTCACCAGCAACATCCCGGTGCTGGGCATCTGCTATGGCATGCAGGTGATGGCGCAGGCGCTCGGCGGCAAGGTGCAATTAGCGACGGGCCTGCGCGAATATGGCCCCGCGACCATCACCCTGGTGGACGAGCCTGACGCGCCGGAAAACGCCATCTTCGCCGGCATCGATTCTTCGACCTCGCAGCACGTGTGGATGAGCCACGGCGATTCCGTCACCGAACTGCCCGAAGGATTCATCCTGCTGGCGACTTCAGAGAGCAACCCGGTCGCGGCAATGGGACATCCACGCGGGCTGGTGGGTTTGCAATTTCATCCTGAAGTGGCGCACACACCGCAGGGCGCGCAGATCATCGAGAACTTCCTGTTTCAGGTGTG
>JAJPKG010000148.1 GCA_021323815.1 Pseudomonadota bacterium | reverse complement strand
CACGAAAAGCGCTGCTCCCAGCGCGATCAAGCCGGTGGTGCTGTGGATGGGCAGGCCGGGAATGATGTCATGCTGCCCGCCGGATGCGACCGGCGCGGGCGTGGCGGCTCCGGCGGGTGCCGGCGTGGCACCCAGTTGCGGTGAGCCGGCCAGCGCGGCATTAAGCCACAGCGACGCCGCGCCAAAGGCGGGATAATGTTGCTGCAAATACTGGAAATCCGCCGCAGCGGCGGCATAGTTGGGGTCCGATGGATTGGTCTGGCTGGCGGCATAATAGGCGCTGAGACCACCCATCCAGCGCTGGGCAAAGGTGCCGAGATTCGAGACGGCGAAGGCCGCGCGCAAGGCTTTGGTGATCGCGTCAACGCCCGCGACGGCCAGCCCTTTCGGCGTCATGACCACAATGCCCCCCAGCACAGCGGAGCCGTTGCCACTATCCACCACCAGGGGCGCGCCCAGGCTGATGGGCGACGGTGGTGCCGGCGTGAGACTGATGGAAATCGGGGTTGCCGTCCCGCTGGGGGTCGGCGTGGCAGCGGCACCGGTGCTGACCGGCGTCGGCGTGGGCAAGATGGGGGGCTGCGCCGCGTTTGTCTCGACGGTTGCCAGCGTATTTGGCAGCAGGTTCGGCGTCAGGGTGTCTTGCGCGTAGGCTACCCCATCGGCGCTGCCGAGATCCAACACCTGCGAGGTGCCGCCGGGTTGCGTGGCCGGCACGGGGACGACGGGCAGATCGTAGGATGGCGCGTGGCTCGCTGCCAGCGGCAAGACCACCGGCCCATCCGTCAGACCCAGGGTGGGCAGGGCCGAGGTGTCGAGGGCAAACGATGTTGCGCCGACCTGATTTGCGGCAGTACCCGTATAATCGCTATCCAGATAGGCGGTGACGCTGCTCAGTTTCCAGTGCGCGGGAGCCGTTTTATTCGCATTTTTATACGCGGCGATCGCGCCGGCACACGGCTGAACGGGACTGACCACATGCGAATCCGTCAGGACGAAGGAGCGCGCGTTGCCGCCGGTACCTTGACCGGTGGTGGCGACGATGGTGCCCAGGCCGGTGCAGAGTTCCAGGGGAGTGAGGGTGCCGGAAGATGATTGCGCATAATATTGCACCGTCAGACGCACAAGGGCCACCCGCGCATAGGCCACAAAAGCGCGCGGGCGTTGGATGAGATGAGGCACGGCGGCCTGGGCCGGGGATAACAGCGCTGCCAGCGACAGCAAAATGCCGAATCCCATCAGGCAGAGTGCCGCCCGCGAGCTGGATGATCGAATCACGCCGGTTCAGCCTTTCCTGCGAAAACGTAGTGCAGAGAATATCAATGCTCGGATGTTGGGATGATCCCTCACCTATCTGCCCAGCGGGCGCGTGGGATGCCGTTTACCGATAGAACGACTGTTGCGGCGTAACCGGTTCAGCGTCGCCACCGCGCCGGTGTCACGCGGGTCCACCTGCACGGCATATTCCGCTTCGCGCAGCGCTTCGCTCATGCGGCCCTGGCGCTCATAGACCTGGGCCAGCAAGTGACGCGCCACCGGCAGCGCGGGATTCAGCCGCAGCGCCTCGACAAAGGCGCGCTCGGCCTCGGTCCATTGCCCCAACCGCAGCATCAACTGGCCATAGGACATATGCGCGGGAACATAATGCGGGGCCAGGCGCACCGCCTCGGCATATTCGCTGCGCGCATAATCGATCTGATTCGTCTGCTCATAGCACAGGCCCAGGAAGCGATGGGTTTCATAATCGCCCGGATTCAGCCGCAGCGCCTTTTGATAGGCAGTGACAGCTTCGGAGGGCTTTTGCTGCAAAAACAGATGCACGTCACCGATCAGGCGATAGGTCTCAGCATCGTTCGGATTCAGCACCACCGATTCTTGATACGCGGCCAGGGCGCGGGCGGCGTCGGGTGGGCGCGAGCGGGCATAGACGATGCCCAGCATCTTGTGGCCGATGGGATTCATCCGGTCGGCTTCCACCGCGCGTTTGGCGGCTTTTTGCGCGTCTTGCCAGCGTTCCTGATCCAAAAAACTGCGCGCCTGAGCGATGAGGTCTTCATAGCCGCCCTGCAACGGGCGCGAGGGCATGCGCGAAATCACCGGCTGCGGCGCGGGAGCGACGGCCAGCGGCGGCAGAGCGCGGATGGCGCGGCCCATCTCGCCGGCGCTGTTCCACCGATCCACCGCGCGTGGGGCCAGAGCGCGCATGATGATCAACTCAAAGGCCGGTGTCACATCGGGGCGGATAGAGCGCACCGGCGGGAAGTTGAAGATCATCGGCTTGTTGTTGTTGGCATCATGGTTGGTCAGCAGGCGATGCAGCGTTGCGCCCAGCGAAAAGATGTCGCTGCGCGGCTCGGCGGCGTTTTGCAACTGCTCTGGCGCGGCGAAGCCATAGGTGACGATGACCATCGCTTCATTCTGCGCCCGCAAGCTGCGCGCAATGCCGAAGTCGATGAGCTTCACGCGGTCGTCCGGTCCGACCATGACGTTGGCGGGCTTGAGATCGCGGAAGATGACGCCCTGGTGATGCAGGTAGCTCAGCACGTCGCACAGTTGCAATCCCCAGCGGCGCACGCGCTCCTCAGATTGCACGCCCTCTTGTTCCATCACCTCGGCCAGATTGCGCCCGTTGACGTAATCCATCACCAGATAATAGCGCCCGTCGTGCTCGAAATAATCGCGCACGCGCGGGATGGCCGGATGATTGAGATCATGCAGCATGCTGGCTTCGCGCTGGAACCATTCGACGACCTGCTGGCGATCTTTGGGATCAGTGAAGGTGTCGAGCATCTCTTTCACGGCGCAGGGGCGGTGCAGGTTCTGGTCTTCGGCTTCATACACCGCGCCCATGCCGCCCAGCGCAATGACGCGCCGGATGCGATAGCGGTCGTGGCTGAGCATATCGCCGGGATGCAGCCGGGGGGCGACGCGCTGCTGTTCGAGTTGCGAGCCAAGTTGATAGCCTTTTGCGCCATAAAAGGTCGCTTCGGGCGCGCCGGGATACGCTGCCGCCCCAACGGGCGGTCCCTGCACGGCGACGGGTTCCGCGTGGTTCGCCGCCAATGACTGCCCACATGCTACGCACTGCGTGACTTCTTCCGCATTCAGCGCTCCGCACGAAGAACATTTCTGCATGCCTGATCTCATCCCTCCGGCCTGGGCGACAACCAACCCCTGCGCATTCTCGCGCTTCTCTGTGGCAATGCATGAGCGCAAGACGGCTCAATTATACCATAGATCATGCGCGGATTCGATGCCATTTTTGTCTGTGGTTCCTCTTGATCCAGCATGATATGATCAAGCAGTCAAGATTCCGTGTGATCGCCCACGTCGTTCGTATTGTCTATCATCGCTCACATCTGGAACGAGGTCAATAACATGGCACGATCTGATCGCCGCTGGTGGCCCTTTGGACGGAAATCTACCTCCACTGCTGATGCCGCACCCACCACGTCCGTCGCCTCACCCACGCCGACACCGGCCAGTGCGCCGGTGACACGCGACCCGTTGATCCCGCGCCCGCCGGAAAATCCATTCAGTGCCTTTTGGGCCAGCGGGCGCGTTCCCACCCGCGCCAACGAATTTTTGAATATGGCGGCGCGCGCTTCGGCACTGGGCAAAGAGCGCAGTTTTCAGGTTTTGCAACTGCGTGAAGGCAGCAGCGTGCTGGACGTAGGCTGCGGCAATGGCCGCGACGTGGCGCGGCTGATGGAACTGGTCGGTCCCACAGGCGAAGTGTGGGGCGTGGACAACAGCGCGGTGATGATCAATGAAGCGAAAGCCGCGTATCCGCGCGCCCTGTTTGTTGAAGGCGATGTCAACCGCCTGCCCTTCAAAGATAATTTCTTCGATGCGGTGCGCGCCGAGCGCGTGCTGATGCACCTGGACGATCCCTTTCATGCCTTCGCCGAGATGCTGCGCGTGACCAAACCGGGTGGCATGGTGCTTTCGATGGATGCCGACTGCGAAAACTATTATATCCATCCATGCGATCCGGTGGTGTTTCAGCGTTTCATCTCCTACACGTCGCGGCGTATCCTCAAACATTCGCGCCTGAGCCTGGAACTGTATGACGAACTGGTGAAACAAGGCGCGCAACCGATCATCGAATTGACGGCTGCGCTGCCAGGAACGGCGGAAACCCTGCGCGCCGACATGGCAACGCAATCGCCCATTAGCGCATACGCCTTCTTTAATCCCGCGGCCAGGTTGCATGCCGTGCAAGCGGGGGTCATCACCGAAGCGGAATCAGAGGAGATGGCGCGAGACATCCAAAAAGGATTGGATGACGGGACAATTTTGTTCTTGCAAAATCAGATCATCGTCGCCATCCAAAAGCCTGAGTCTGAGGGATAAAGCCGCGCAAAGGATGTCTGATGTGCCCACAATGCGAAGGGACGGGTGTTTGCCCCTGGTGCAGCGGTGCCGGCACGCAACCGCTGGATAATACCGGGCAACTGACGCCCTGCCTGCACTGCGCTCATCCCGGCGATGTCGCCAGCGGCACGCCGGGCGATGGCCGGTGCGCTTCTTGCGATGGAAGTGGGGTGGCACAATCGTAAACCAACTTCGACAGAAAGACTTCACGTGACCACGCGAATCGATCTCCACACCCATTCCACTGCGTCTGATGGACTCTTTGCGCCGGGTGAACTGGTGCGCAAAGCCCAAGAAGCAGGTGTTACCGTGATGGCGCTGACCGACCACGACACAACCAGCGGCATGGCCGAGGCACAAGCCGCCGGCGCGAGTCTGGGCGTGGAAGTCATCGCGGGCGTGGAGATCAACACCGATCTGCCGCACGGTGGCGGAGATGCACACGTGCTGGGCTATTTCGTCCGCATCGACGATCCCGCGTTTCAATCACAGTTGCAGGCGCGGCGCGTTGCGCGTGAGGCGCGCGGGCACAAAATGGTGGCGCAATTGCAGGCGGCAGGCATTCCCATCACCTGGGAGCAGGTGCGCAGGCATGCCGATGGCGCGGTAGGCCGCCCGCACGTGGCGGCGGCGCTGATCGATCTTGGCATCGTGAGCAGCGTGCAGGAAGCATTCGACCGCTTCCTGGGGCGTGGCATGGTCGGTTACGTTCCGCGCGCACCTTTCACCCCGGCACAAGCGGTGGAACTCATCCGCAGCGGGGGCGGGGTCGCCTCACTGGCACACCCCAAGGATATCCCCAACCTGGAAGGCTTGCTGGCAGATCTCGTCGCGGTTGGTCTGGTGGGGCTGGAGATCTATTACGGGCCGTACAAAGACAGTACCATCTCGCAGCTCTGCGCGCTGGCGCGGCGCTTCAACCTCATCCCTACCGGCGGCAGCGATTATCATGGCCCTGGTCTTCACCCCACCCCGCTCGGCAAGCAGCCCCCCTTGCCGCCGGAAGCGTTGGCAAAGCTGCGCCAGGCGGCGGGGCGGTAAATCATCAGGAAGCCGAGCATCAGGCGCGAGAAAGCAGACAGTTACGGCATGCTTGGCGCAAGGGGCAGATCCCATGCCAGCGCAAGCGCCGGATTTGGCGTGGGGAGAAACACGACGGCCGGATCCGGTTTGTAGGGGTCGGCAGGATACGGGACGAGAAACGCGATGGTGCCTTGTGCGCGGCCATGCGGCGCAATGGTGCCGATGCCCAATGGCGATGCCAGGGCGGCCATCGCTTCGGGATGCAGCGCGCCGGCGGGATCTTCCATCTGGAAATTGGCAGCGTTATACGTGGCGGTTTGCACCGGATCGGTGTTGACGATGGTGACGGTAACGATGGCGAAAGCCTGGCCCGCAGGCGCAGCCAGGAAATCATGCTTCGTCGTGATCTGCAACTGACCGATGGTGATGGCCAGGCCATGATAGCTCTGCGTGGCCCCCATGCCGACCGCGATGGGAGCATTCTCTTGCCGATTGCTCTGTCGCATGCGCGTTTTTGGAGAAGTTGCGCCGACAGTCTGGTGAACTGCTGCGCTCGCATGCGGCACCCCGCTCAAAATCCAGTGTGCGGCGACGGACGCGAAGCCCACGCTGCCAAAAACGACGACGAGCGCTCCCAGCAGATGGAATGCCTTGCTGAATGTCTGTCGCACGGGCGCGTGAGCGCTGGAAACTCCGGAAACCGTTGCCATAAGTCGAATCCCTCCGCTGAAAGGACCTCTTGAGAAGGGCAACCACAAGAGATTGCCCCTCTCTATCGCAAACATCCCTCTCTTTCCAACATACGCGGGATGCAAAATCAATCCGGCAGCAGGTGCCCATCGAAACGGACGACACCCGCGTGACGGTCGGTGATGGTGCGCACGACTTCCACCTTCACCACATCGCCGACACCTTGTGGAATGTCGGTGTGGCCGATGATGCGCACCTCGGACTGCACTTCTGGATGCTCAAGACGCGCCACGACGCACAGCACATAGGGCTGCTCTTGCCCCTCAAAGCTGGCCGTGAGACCGGTTTGTTTGCTCACAATGGTTCCTTGTAAAATCATGAAGCGTTCCCCTTTCTGCCTGTACTATATCCCAGTCTGGAAGCGTTTCAGCACACATGGGGGCTTGATCGGCGAGGATGTGGCCCCCCGGCAAAGCCGGAAAGGGGAAGCTGCGCGGCAACGCGATCTGATCAGGCGGTTGAGAGCGATGGTTATGTTGGATGGAACATCTATAGGAAGAGTAGCGTTGCTCTTGACGGGGTGATTTCTCACTGCTATAGTGGCGACGGGTGTTATTGGAATTATAAGCATCCCTGATCGGCATGCCATCTCGAGGAAAGAATAGATGATCACGCACTTTGGCAGTACCACCGTGTTGCGCCGCCACGCGCGCCGACCGAGCTGGCCGCTTGTGATATGGCTGGGCATGGCGGGATGGCTGGCGCTAGCTGCCGGCGGCACGCCCGCCCAGGCGGCGGCGTTGCGCGCCCAAGATCCCCCTTCCCCTACCTTCAGCATCGTCAATCCGTTGTTCAGCGGCGTGGCAGCAGGTCCGGTGAATACGGATGTGCAGGTGAAGGCGCTTCCCGGCAGCGGATGGACGCCGGGCGCGACCATCACGTTGAGCGCCATCGTCGAAAGCAGCGGCACACCGTGCAGTGCCGGTTCCGGCACGCCGATCAGCGCCAACACCAATCCCATTACCGTCGGCGGCGACAGCAGCTTCACCGCGACCTTCTTCTGGCCGGCGGCGCTGACGATGAATACCTACATTCTCTGCGCCAGCGAGTCGGGCGCGGGCAATCAGGTTGGGCGTTCATCAAATACATTCAACGTCCTGGCAAACACGCCACCTGCCATCGCTGTGACCCCGCTCACCGCCCACGAAGGTGATACCGTGCAGGTCAGCGGCACCAGTTGGGTGCCAATTCAGCCGATCTCGTTGCTGCTGCAAGGCTATCATCTCACCCTGACGCAAGATCCCGGCGAGCCATTGCAAACAGCTTCACCGATTTATCCCGACAACAACGGCAATTTCTCCGTATCGATAAAATTGCCCACGAACCGCTATGGCAGCCAGGCAGATGGTAATGCGCAGGATATCGTCGCGTACATGGGGCCACAGATCGACACCGACGATTATGCCTTGATGGCGACGAGCCAACCACTGACCATCTTGCCGCCGGTGCGCCCCACGCCGACGCCGAAGCCCAGCCCCACACCGACGGTGGCTGCTTCCACCGGCACGGGCGGAATGAGCAGCGGCGGCTCATCAAATAGCTCGAAAAACACCCTGCTTATCGGGCTACTGGGCTTGATTGCGGTGGTGTTGTTGCTGGCAGGCATTGTGGTGGCGGTGCTGGCGTTGCGCGGGCGCAACATGGAGCAAGGGCTGTCACCCAGCGGGCTGCGCTCCGGCCCGAACGGCGGCTTCGGCGGCACGTATGGTCCCCCCGGCGGCTATGGAAATCCTTATGGCGGGGGCAATTTCGGCAGCGCTCCCTATGACCAGACCGTTGCCGGGGGATATGTGCCACAAGGCGGCGTGGCGCAGTGGGGTGACGACGACCCCTGGCAACCGCCGGGTCGCCCGTGGAGCAACCAGCGCGCCGGCCAATATGACGCGCGAACCATGCCCCCGCCGCTGCAAGGTCCCTTCGACGACGAGGACGACGATCGCTATCGCACGCGCATGGGCGATCCCTATCAGACCCCGCCGCCGTCGCGGCCCATGCAGGGCGGTCCGCCACCTATCTCGCGGCCCATGAATCAGGGCGGCCCGCCACCTTCGCGGCCCATGCAGGGCGGGCCAATGCCGCCAGGTGGCCCCATGCAAGGCGGTCCGCCGCCGCAGTCCCGGCCAATGGGTCCGCCGCGCTCCTATCCCGGCCCAGATCAGACGTGGGGCGATGACGAGCAAAACACCGGTCCCGCCTGGCCGCAACGCTGATTTGCACTAACCCCTCTCCATGTTGTGTGGCGAGGGGCTTTTACAGAAAGCCCGTAAAGCCGCTGTGCCTTGAGGCCATGCGGATGAAAAGGCTTGCAGCGGCTTGAGCCGTTCTGCGCCCTCTTGACGGCGCTGGTGTTTCTCGTGTAGAACGACTCCATGGGGAACAACCGTGCATAGCCGCATGATGAGCATCATGTCCAGCGGATCGTCTCTCCCCTCATCTGGTGCCCCAAGCGCCGCCGGAAGGTGCTGGTAAACCAGAGCGAGGTGAAGACCTGCTCCGTGAGCAGGGCAACGCACACGGATGGACCATCTTGCAACGAGCGCTCCAGCCGGAGCAGCTCCCTCTCTGTGTGCGTGCCTGGTCAGCGGTCAGCGCCGCCGCGATGGCGAAGGACTGCACGGGCTACTCGGCTGGTGTGTTGCGCAAGGCGTTTGCTGAAGGGCATCGTCTTCCCGCATGGTGGACACGCAGCTACGGTGCTTCTCCTGCTGGTGCTGTGCGTGGTGCAGTGATCGCTGGCTGCATCGCGGCGCGGTCACCCCAATGAAGGAGCGTTGCCATGATCCGCGTCCACATCATCCCGTGCATGTTGCCAGACGAGCAGACGCGCTCGCTGAATCGAGAGAGCGGACGCATCTACACCGCCACGCTGGTCCACCACTATCGCATCTATCGCCAGGCGGGCAAGGTGTGGCTCAACCCGATGCAACATGACCGCGTGCTCAAAGCCTTCTGTGGCCCATCCTTCCTGCATGCCCACAGCTATCAAGCCGCGCAGCAAGATTTCTATGCAGCGTGCAAGACCGCCAAGACCCTGAAAACCAGCAACCCCCTGGCGCGCTATCCCTACAAGCGCAAATACTCCCACACCACCACCTGGAAAAACACCGCCATCAAGGTGATGGCTGGGCGCATACGTCTCTCCCTGGCACGGGGGCATGCGCCCATCTGGGTAGACCTGCCCCAGCATCTGGCGACGGTGCCCCCTGCGACCTTCCGTCAGGTGCAGTTGGTCTACCACCATGCCACCAGGCGGTCCTGCTGGCATATCACCATTGACGATGGGATCGTTCCCCAGCCCACATCCCACAGCGGCATCATGGCGGTTGACCTGGGCGAGATTCACCCAGCGGCGTGTACCAATGGCGAGCACTCTACCATCATCTGTTGCCGGGCGTTGCGGGCGAATGCCCAGCACTGCAACAAGAAGACGGCGGATCTGCAAGAGTTGATTGCCCGCTGCAAACCCGGCTCGCGGCGCTGGAAGCAACTGGTGGCTAGCCGCAAGCGGTTGCAAGCGCAGAGTGCCGCCCGGCAGCGGGATATGCTGCACAAAGTGAGCCGGGCGGTCATCGACGAAGCGCAGGTGATGCAAGCAGGTACCATCATCATGGGGGATGTGCGCGACATCGCCGATAACACCAAGACCGAGAAGCGCTTGAGCCGGGAGCAGCGACAGAAGATGAGCAATTGGCCACATGGGCAGTTGCGCCAGTATATCACCTACAAAGCAGCGGCGGTGGGCATCACTGTCGAACTGATCAACGAAGCGTATACCAGCAAGACTTGCCCCATCTGTGGCACGCGCAACAAACCCAACGGCAGGCACTATGCCTGCTCGCAGTGTGGGTATGTGGGCCACCGGGATACCGTGGGCTGCACGCAAATCCTCAGCAGGCGCAGAACGGGCCAGCTGGCCCAGATGGTGCCGTGCGAGGCCATCACGTATCGTCACCCGTTTCGGCGGGCAAGCGTAGTCCGTGCTTGACACACGGCATGTTGCTGGCGTGAGCCAGAATCCGAGACCCGTCAGCCCGCAAGGCTGACCGGCGAGGAAGCATCTGCTGCGGCTGTAGCCCTGGCAGAGTGTCAACTGGTTGGAGCTGCTGGGGCATCATTATCTGCCAGCCAGGCGGGCGACAACGGGTGCCCAGCTTTCCATCTGCGCGCTGTTCATGACGGTGATATATGAAAATCCGTAGCGACTGCGCATTTCGAGCAGATGATCGATGGTTTGCTCGATGCTCATCTCAACGCGCGGGATGGGCGGGCCTTGCTTTTCCGCCGCTGAGGGGACATGGCGCGATGGAATGGTGATGACGTATCCCATCTGGCTCAGTTCCACATACTCGAAGCGGTCGCCCGCACTCTCACGAATCCAGGCGATTTGCTGTTCCAGCAGTGGATTGGGCGCAGCAATACCCTCCGCCGGCACGCGAAACATCACCGAGACGATGTTGGCTTCGCGCCCAGCCAATGCGAGCAACCGCCTGTTGGAACCGCCGATCATGAAGGGCGGATGTGGCCGCTGCACGGGCTTCGGCTCGGCCAATAGGTTCGTGAAGGCATAGTGTTTGCCCGCGAAAGTGACGCGATCTTCGGCGAAAAATTGTTTAAAAATGCGCACGCTCTCTTCCAGGCGCTCCAGGCGCGTTTTGGGATCGGCGAATGGAATTCCCAACTGCTGATAATCAAAGGGTCCGATTCCGGCACCCAAGCCCACATCAACCCGACCGTCTGAAAGCAGATCCAGCGTCGCCATCTCTTTGGCCAGCAAGGCAGGATGGCGAAAATCATTGCAAAATACGCCGCTGCCGACGCGGAGCCTGGTGGTGGCAGCAGCAGCCAACGTCAGAGCGGCGATGGGGGCCAGGCCAATGATGGCGCGATCCGGCATCAACAGGGTTGAATAGCCGAGATCCTCGGCGCGGCGGGCGAAATGTTGCCAGGCTTCGCGGGAAGGTGTGCCATCGAGATAGACGGCGAAACGAAATGGACGGGGCATGTTTGGTTCTCCTTCATTCAAACTGGGTTGCATGGAGCATTCCCGCCAGCACTATAGATGCGCGCATCCCTGTTCGCCAGGAAGCTCGCCCACAGATTTCCCACAGATTGGGCATGGTATACTCAATCTAAACTTATTTGGGTAGCGAGCAAAGCAGGAGGTGGCAGACGATGCATCAATCTCCCTTTGGAGCACTGTTGCGCACCTCGCGCCTGGCGGCAGGGTTGACGCAAGAAGCGCTGGCGGAGCGCGCCCGCGTCAGCGCCCGCACCATCGCAGATCTTGAGCGCGGGGTCAACCAACTGCCGCGCCATGACACGCTGGCGCGGTTGCTCGCTGCCCTGCCGTTGCCGCCCCAGCAACTCGCGCTGCTGCGTGCCGCCGCGCTGCCTGTGCAGATGCCTTTCGCTGAAGTGGAAACAGCTATTTCCCCATTGCCGGTGCCGCCTGCACCGTTGATTGGTCGCAGGGGGGAACTCACTGAGGCATGCCGGCGTTTGTGCGATGGCACAACGCGGTTGTTGACGCTGACGGGACCAGCCGGGGTGGGGAAAACGCGCCTGGCGCTGGAGATCGCGCAAGAAGTGCACGACCATTTCACGGACGGCATTGTCTTTGTCGATCTCACCCGGCTCACCCAGGCAGAACGGTTGCCGGAAGCGTTGCGTTTTCCGCCGACCTCAGAAAAATCTCCTGTCGAGCAGGTGACAGATTATCTGGCGGCGCGGCACATTTTGCTGGTATGCGACAATTGCGAGCACGTGATCGCTGGCGCGGCGTTCATCGCTCAGATGATAGCTCTCTGCCCACGCCTCGTGGTGCTGGCGACGAGTCGCGTTTTGCTGCACGTGCGCGCCGAACACCGGCTTCCCATTGCGCCGTTGCCGCTCGCTGAGGCGGCCATGCTGTTTGAAGAACGCGCCCACGCCGTTCTGCCTGATGGGACATTTGATCCCACACTTGTCGAACGCATCTGCCGCCGGCTCGATTGCCTGCCACTGGCGATTGAGCTGGCGGCGACGCGCGTGACGTTTTTTTCGCTGAGCGAGCTGGCCGCGCATCTTGAAAACGGATTAGCCGCCTTACGTGGGGGCGCGAGCGATCTGCCGGAACACCAGCAAACGATGCATGATGCCATCGAATGGAGCTATGCGCTGTTGTCACCGGAACAGCAGCGATGCTTCCGCGCGCTCGGCGTCTTCCCAGATGGCTGGACGTGGCAGGCAGCAGAAGCCGTCTGTGGGGAGACATCAGAACATGAGCAAGTGGTTGCTGCCATCGTTGCGCTGGCGGATGCCAGCCTGGTGTCGCTTGCTTTTCCAACGGCAAACCAGGCACGTTTCTCTATGCTCTCGCTACTGCGCGAATTCGCCCTGGAACAGCTACGCCGGCATGATGAAGAAGATCAGTATCGCCAGCGTCACGCCGCCTATTATGCACACCAGGTGGAGACGGTGGAGCGCCAGGGGGAAAAATTACCCTTGCCGGACTGGGATCCACTGTTGGATGGATCGAACGTGCGCGCGGCGCTGCAATGGGCGCTGACACACGGCGACGTCCGGTTGGGGCTGCGGCTGACGGCGTTGCTACGCGGCTGGTGGGCAAACCGCCAGATGCTTCAGGAAGCCGAACAATGGGAAGCGCGCCTGCTGGATCTTGTCCGTCATGATGAACATCCTGAAATCCCAGATGATGAGCGTGCACAAACGCTATATGAGGCCGGCAACATCCTGCTCGCGCGGGGGCGTGACGCACAGGCCGAAGTATTGGCGCGGGAAGCATTGGAGCAATCGGAGCGGATTGGCGATCTCTGTGGGGTGAGTGCCACCTGTGCCATTCTGGGGCAATGCGCGCAACGACGGGGAGATCTGGCGCTGGCCGGGGAATATTTCACGGCAAGCGATGATGCGGCCCTGCGCTCAGGCTATCATGATCTGCGCGGTTTCACGCTGCGCAACCTGGCCGAACTCGCCCGGCTCCGTGGCGATCTTACCCTGGCAACGCAGTTATATCAACAGGCACTGGCAGTGGTGCGAGAGAGAGGAATGCGTTGGGGCGTCGCGCTGATCTCCGCATTGTTGGGTCGCCTGGCATGCGCTCAGGGCGATTATAATGTAGCCAAACAACGCTTTCGGGAGAGCATGACGGCTTTTCAGGAATTCGAAAGCCCGACATATGTGGCATGGTGCCTGGAAGGATACGCCCAAGTGCTCAGCGACGAGGGGCGTCATGCGGATACAGTGCGACTGTGCGCCGCCGCGGCTACCTTGCGCGCTGATGCCGACAGTCCGCTACCCGGTGTCGAGGAGATCCTCTTTGATCAATTGCTCGCCACTGCTCAAGCCACGCTCACGCCTGAATGCTATCAGGCGACTTGGACTGAGGGAGCCGCGATGACGCTTGCTGAAGCCGTCGCAGCCGCGTTGAGCGATGGAACAGATTGAAGCGAAGTTCTCCATTCTTGCCCTCAGTGCAAGCACATTTTTTCGCTCTATACCCAGGGGGGGTATCTGTGGTACAATATATGCAGTGAGTTCGGTGCGTGCGCGAAAACAGCACAACGGGACAGAAAGCGGGAACAGGGCAAATGGCGCAAGTGTATGATGTCATCATCATCGGTTCAGGGCCGGCGGGATATACGGCGGCGATCTATTCAGCGCGGGCAAACCTGCGCACGCTGGTGGTGCAGGGCGAACAGTTCGGCGGGCAACTGATGCTAACGACCGATGTCGAGAACTATCCCGGCTTTGAGAACGGCATCATGGGGCCGGACATGATGGAGATCTTCGAGCGCCAGGCGCGGCGTTTCGGGCCGGAGATGCGCGCCCAGAACGTGACCAAGATCGACTTCACCCGTCGTCCGTTCGCCGTCACCATTAACGATGAGCCGGAACCGGCGCTGGGGCGCGCGTTGATCCTGGCGACGGGGGCCAGCGCGCTGTGGCTGGGGCTGCCCAACGAGCAGCGGCTGAACGGCAAGGGCGTGAGCGCGTGCGCCACCTGCGACGGCGCGTTCTTTCGGGGGCGCGATCTGGCGGTGGTCGGCGGCGGCGACACGGCAATGGAAGAGGCGCTCTTTCTGACGCGCTATGCCAACCATGTCACCGTGCTGCACCGGCGCGATAGCTTCCGCGCCAGCAAGATCATGCAGCGGCGCGTGCTGGAACATCCCAAAATCTCGGTGCGCTGGAATGTTGTGGTTGATGACGTGCTGGGCGAAGATCGCGTCACCGGCGTGTTGCTGCGCGACACCGTGACGGGTGAGCCAAGCACGTTGGATATCGGCGGGTTGTTCATCGCCATCGGTCATCGGCCCAACACCGAACTCTTTGAGGGAGCCATCGAGCTGGACGCGCAAGGCTACATCAAGCCGGTCGAGCACACCATGACGAATATCCCCGGCGTCTTCGCGGCGGGCGATGTTACGGATCATCGCTATCGCCAGGCGGTCACGGCGGCGGGCAGCGGGTGCATGGCGGCCATTGACGCCGAGCGCTGGCTGGAAGAACAAGATGCCGGATAGCGCGTTCTTGTGCGACGATTTCCGCGAATTGATAGTAAAAAACCCGATTTCCGGCTAGTATTTTTGGGGCAGATCAGGTATAATGGCGGCAGAGCAGCATTTTTCTGCTCGCCGCGTATCCGGTGGTCTGGTCGAGGAGCACATTTCCCTCTGCTTGGGTAGATCCCTCATCAGTGAGTCCGCGACGCGATTCATTCCGCCTGTTTCAGGCCATCATGAGGGCGAATCCATCCAGTTTTTGGGAATGGCGACCCGACACAGAGAGGTGCACACACCGTTGGCTACTGACATGACCCTGACCTGCCGCGACTGCGGCAAGGAGTTCCTTTTCACGGTTGGCGAGCAAGAGTTTTTCGCCAGCCGGGGACTCACGAACAATCCCTCGCGCTGCCCAGAATGCCGCGCCATCCGCAAGCAGCAGCAGACAGGCGGCGGCTACGGCTCAGAGCCGCGCCCGCGACGCGAATTTTTCAGCGCCACCTGCTCGAATTGTGGCCGTGAAGCGCGCGTTCCCTTCCAGCCGCGCGGCGACCGCCCGGTGTATTGCAGCGATTGCTTCCAGCAGATCAATGCGGGTAGCACGTCTTCGCGCTACTAGCGCACGTTCACCACGCACTCATGGTCGGCTCGCTGATTGAGCCGGCCTTTTTTGTATATGCCCCTCAATAGTGCACATGCAGATCCGCGCCATGTTGACGACGCAAGCGGCGCAGATGGATCTGGTGCAGCGCGGCGTCACCCCATGAAAGATAGCCTGCGGTGGTGAGGCCGTGAACGATGGT
>JAJPKG010000428.1 GCA_021323815.1 Pseudomonadota bacterium | reverse complement strand
GTTCCCTGAAGAGGAGGCACCGCCGTCAGGAACCGTGCGCGCGGCCTATCGCGAACTTTTGCGCCAGGGGGCGAAAGCCGGCATGGCGCGCGAGCCGGCAGAAACGCCGGAGGAGTATGCCGCGCGCCTCGCGCCATATATGGGCATGGCGACACCAAATGGAGTTGAACACGATGTGACGAACCTGACGAGAGATTATGAAGAGGAGCGCTACGGCGCGGTTGCATCCACGCCCGACCGCTTTGCCCGCGCCCAGGCGGCTGTGCGACGCATCGCTGCGCGCCTGCCCCACCCCCGCCCCCTCCCCAGCAACGCGAGAGAGGGGAGATCGCGATGAGCGATGGGAGTGGAGATCGCTGAACTGTCTCTCCGCTCTCTACCCGAAGGAGGGGATTGGGGGTGGGGCCTCGTCAGATCTTCAACAACGGCAGGAAGTGATCTGCCGGGGGCAAGGGACCGATGGCAGCCAGGCGCAGCGCCTCGGTGCGGAAAAGGCGTTGCGCAACAGCTTGCACATCGGCAGGGGTAACGGCGTCGAGCCTGGCAAGCAATTCTTCCACGGTGCGGATCTCGCCGCGCAGGGTCATCTGCACGCCACCCCAGGCCGCCACGCTATAGGTATCTTCCAGGCCGATCACCATGCGCCCCCGCGAATAATCCTTGATGCGCTGCAACTCAGCCTCGGTGGGCGCGCTGTCGCACAGGCGGCGCAACTCGGTCATGATGCTGCTGATGGCGGCATCCACCCGCGCGGGATCGCAGCCGATGAAGATTTCCAGCGCGCCGGTGTCGCGAAAGCCGCTCACCGAACTGCCGATGTCATAGGCCAGGCCTTGTTCTTCGCGCAATGACAGAAACAGCCGCGAACTCATGCCGTCGCCCAGGATGGCGTTGAGCAACGAGAGCGCATCGTGCTGGGGATCGTCCTGGCCGAGCGCGGGGACGGCGATGCACAGGCTCACCTGCTCGGTCGCGCGCTTTTCCACGGCCACGCGCGGTCCGTCCAGCGGTGGTGATATCGGCATGAAGGCGGGGGCGAGCGGCGCGGCCCAATCCCCCAGGCGCTCGGCGACGGCGTCTGCGACTTGGGCGTGGGTGATGTTGCCGGCCACGCTCACCACCAGATTCGACGGCACATAGTGCGCGGCCATGAAGTTCAGCATTTGCTCGCGTGTCAGCGCCTGCAAGGATTCCGGCGTTCCTACCACCTCATGCGCCAGCGGCGTGCCGGGAAAAAGGATCTCGTCCAGCATGACATGCACCCAGTCCTGGGGCGTGTCTTTATACATGCTCAGTTCTTCGCTGATGACACGCCGCTCTTTTTCGATCTCTTCCGGCGCAAACAGGGGGGCGCGAATCAACTCCGTCAGCGATTCCAGCGCGCGGTCGAGATGCTGATCGCTGATCTTAACGCTGTAATCGGTCATCTCTTTGCCGGTGCCGCCGCTGAAATCGCCCCCCAGATTTTCGATGGCTTCCGAGACCACGCGGGCGGTGGGAAATTTCCGCGTTCCTTTGAACAGCATGTGCTCGATGAAATGACAGATGCCGGCCTCCGGGGGGGTTTCATTGCGCGAGCCAACGCGCAGATAATAGACGACAGTGACCGAGTGAAGATAAGGCATGGGGGCGGTCACAATGGTCACGCCATTAGCCAGCTGGCTGTGTTCGATATTCAATGCACACCTGCGGATGAGAATTGCTGCGACGCACGGTCATCTTTGGAATTATAGCACGCGCAAGAACGCATGATGGCAGGTGCCAATTGGGCGCATCCCAAATGCCATGCGTGCTATACTGAGATAGTTCGATTTTCACCCACATCATCCGAGAGAGGTATCGCCTCATCCATGACAGAACTGGTCGTCAAACCGAAGAATTCCCCCAACAGCCCGCGCGGGCGTGTGCATAGCATCCATTACGAGTTGAGCTATCTCAAGCAGGGGACCATCGATCCGGCGAAGCCGGTGGTGGTGTTGCTGCACGGCTTCCCCGGCGACGCGACATCGTGGCAGGGGGTGATGCCGGCCATCACCACATATCCGGTGATCGCCTTTGACATGCTGGGCAACGGCGAATCTGACAAGCCCTGGCCCGCCGACACATCAGTGTGGGGGCATGCCGACGCGCTGAACCTGGCGCTGCGCGACATGGGCTTGCAGCAGATCATTCTGGTGGGCTATGACCTGGGCGGCGGCGTGGCGCAAGTGCTGGCCACACGGCTGATGCCTGAACTGGTGCGCGGCCTGGTGCTGATCAGCAGCGGAGCGTATCAATATGCTTATAATCCCAACTGGCCCCTGCCGGAGATGGATAAAAAGCAAGATCCCGAACTGCCGATGCACACGAAGGTGGAAGATCTGGCGAACGAACTGCGCCAGACCATTCCGCAGGGGTCGGCGAAAGGATTGAGCGACGATGCACTGGGCGCGCTGGTGAATCCCTGGCTGAGCGAGCTGGGCAAGGAACTCTTTTTCCAGCAGATCCGCAAGCTCGTTCCCTATTATCTGAACGCGGTCGCGCCAGACCTGAAATACCTGACCGTCCCCACGCTGATCATCTGGGGGGAAAAAGACACGCTCTTTCCCCAGCAATGGGGAATACGCCTCAACCGCAACATCCCCAACAGCCAGTTGAAGGTGGTCCCCGGCGCGGGGCATCTGATCCTGCACGACGCGCCCGACCAAGTAGGCCGGTTAGTTGCTGATTTCGTGGCAAAGCTCTAGTCGTTCATCCCCCTCTCCGGCTCTGCTGGGGAGGGGGTTAAGGGGTGGGGCTTAGCGCGCCAGTTTCACCGCTTTAATGAAGTTATTGGCGAGCGCCGTGAAGGCGGGGCTGTCATAGTCCTCGATGTCGCCTGCGTCGCAGAGCTTGGCGATCTGCGGGTCGATGGGCAACTGCGTCAGCAGCGGCGAGCCGGTCGTTACCACCAGATCTGTCCCCTGGCTGGGGCCATAGACTTCCATTTGCTGGCCGTCGGGCAGGGTGAGATAAGCCATGTTTTCCACCACGCCGATGATCTTGCCTTTGAGCGTCTGCACCATCTTGATGCATTTCTTCACGACATCCAGCGCCAGCAGTTGCGGCGACGAGACGATTACCACGCCGTCCAGCGGCAGCGACTGCATCACCGTCATCGGCGCGTCAGAGGTTCCCGGCGGCAGGTCGATCAGCAAATAGTCCAGCCGACCCCAGTCCACGTCGCCCCAAAATTGCTTGATGGCGCTGGCGATCATCGGGCCGCGCCAGATGACCGGATCGGTCGCGTTGGGCAGGAACATATTCATCGAGATGATCTTGATGCCGGTCTTGCTCACCAGCGGCTCGATGCCTTCCGCGCCCTTTTCGGGATTGCCCTTGATGCCGAACATGCGCGCGATGCTCGGCCCAGTGATGTCGCCATCCAGAATGCCGACCTTCATCCCCTGGCGCTGGAGCGCGATGGCGGTCAGGCCCGTCACCAGCGACTTGCCCACCCCGCCCTTGCCGCTCATCACGGCCACCACGTGCCGGATCTTGCCGCCCGTCTGGCCAGCCATCTGCAAGGGAATGCCTTTGCCGGTGGGCATCTTGCGTTCCGGCTTCAGGCCCACCACTGGTTCGCCGTTCGCCGCGCGGTTGAGGTCCGCCAGCAACGGCTCAAGCTGCAAGCTGTGGGTGCGCGCTCCGCCGGCCACGCTTTCGCGCGAACCAACCTCGCAGGCCGTGCAGGGCAGCCCATGCCCCTGAAAAACCTTCAGTGTCTGTGGATATTTGGTAACAACGTCATGAATGATCATGTCCGCTGTGATCTCAACAGCCATTGGTCATGCTTCCTCCTGCGCCGCCCACACGGGCAGCGCACTCTATCTCGGTGCGTTCACTGAAAATTGTACCACAGATGGGGCGTGACCGAATGCGGATTTCTCACGCTAAAACACCGTCTGGGTCTCGCAACGGTGAGACCGATGTGATATAATGAGGCTACCTGACGCGGAAAAGGGGAACGCGATGGCCCTGAGCGACGACGATCTGGAAAAGATCGGCAAGCTGATGGAGAATGCAGCAAAGCGACACAAGCTCAATTTGGGGCGATGCTCGCTGAAACGCACCAATGGGTGAATAAGATTTTTCACGAACATGGCGGCAGGTTGGATCAAATCTACGATAGCCTGCTGGGAATATACAAGCGTGAGCATCAGCTAGAGGTGCGCACCGATTATCTCGAAGCCATGTTCCACCAGCGGTTTCCCCCGCCGCACAATCCCTAGCCATCGTTACCCCCGGCTGGCCGGCAAAAGGACGGCGCAGCGTTCATTTTCAATTTCAACAGAAAAGGATCGAACATCCCAATGGCAAAGAAGGGCGAACTCTCCAAAACGGCGCGGGCCTCGTTGGCTCAGCGCGACGACCGCAACCATCTGACCGAGCGTGTTTGCGCCAAGTGCGGCGAGCGCATCCTGCTCAAGGAACTCCTCCCTGTGAAGGTCGCCAACAAGGGCATGGTGTATTATCACAAGGCCCACTATCAGGTCTAGCCGCAGAGGTCGGGCGCGGCATGCTGCGCCCCTGCAAGAAAAACACGTCGCCTGTCGCGAAAAGGGCAGGCGGCGTTTCTTTTCTGTAAAATTCTCTTGATTTTTCCCCCCTTCTTGTCTCCTTCGTAGCCGAACTCGTAACCATTGCCGACACCCCGTCGTTTCTACCCTCAGAGTGTAGCGCATATCACACAAGACGGCTGCGCGCGGCTGCGCGGCGCGCCAACACCAGGATTGCTGTTGGATGCTGATGGCGTCGTGAACGGGCGCAGTTTGCTAAAATATGCATTCACGTGAGGAGCATGAACACAATGGCTGCGGTGACACAGCGAATAGGCGAAATCCGCGACTGGGTGGCGGCGCTGCTCTGCCCCAACTGGCGATGGATGTCATTGATTGCCGGCTCAATGTTTCTTTTTGAAACCATCCGTGTTGCCGAACCATCACAAGCGATTCTCGGCATCGCATCCAGCTTGCTGGCATTCTTGTTTTTCTGGGTAGCCTCGCGACCTGAACAACCCCTTTGGTATGCGGAACTGTGGAACCGCGTGCCCGCTCCCCTGAAATGGCCGGGCTGGCGTGGTATGCTAACGATGATCTTGTTGATCAATAGCTATTACACCATCTTAGGACACATCAGCGATCTGTTCACCGGTAACTATCACACCGACGCGATCTCTTACATCCATGAGGATGCGGACCTTCTTTTACAAGGACGCAACCCTTTCACGGCGGATGATGCCTTTTGGACGGCGTGCTTGCGGTGGCCAAATGCCAGCGCCACACCGCTGCTGGGAAGCAAGCTTTTTGGCAACAATCCTGCCGATTACCCATCATTCAAGAAAACCATTGCGGCGCAGACTGCCGAAGCCTTGAATCCCGCTCTGCGCAGCAATAACTTCGATCCGGGGATTGTACATAACTATCCGGCAGGGATTATCTGGCTGGCGTTGCCATTTATTTGGGCGGGTCTGCCTTCGATGATCTGGCTCAATCTGATCCTTTTTGCCGTGATGGTGGGCATCATCCTCGCGCGTGCTCCCCGCGAAGAACGCTGGCCGCTGGGTTTGGCACTGGTCGCCGCTCCGGCATTCCTCGACCGGGGGTTGTTCATCAATTTCGACGTCGATTGTCTGGTCTTTGCGCTGGCGGCGTGGAACTGGCTGGATAAACGCGTCACCTCAGCTATCCTTTTTGGTGTGGCGTGCGCTGTAAAACAGCTCGCGTGGTTTATCGCGCCGTTCTATCTCTTAGAAGTGGCGCGTCGTTACGGTTGGCGTGAAGCCTTAGGGCGCGGTGGCATCGCGGCAGCGGCCTTTGTGCTCCCCAATTTGCCATTCATCATCGCCTCACCGCGCGCCTGGTTTCATAGCGTGATGATTCCGCTGACCGATCCCAATTTCCCTATGGGTAACGGACCTATCATGCTGGCAGCGAAAGGAATTATTCCTTTCGGTTCGTCGCACTTCTGGCTTGCATTGGTGGTTATCGTCCTGGGGGCTTTCCTGTTGCTTCAATGGAAGCGACCCAGCATCACTTCGGATGGATTGTTGCTGAGCCTGGTGCCGCTGTGGTTCTCGTGGCGTAGTCCAATGAACTATTTCAACCTGATTCCGGTTTTCGCCGCATGGATCGCCGTGACGCATATCATGGCGCAGCGGACCAAAGCGGTTGAGCCACCTCACCATGAGGCGCTGGAAGAGCCGAGCACCGAAATAACATTGCCTGAGGATCTGCCGCCGGTCGCCTCGTCGGAGCCGCAACTAGCCGGCGTGCGGTGAATTGCACCGCCGTCGGTTTGGCACGCCCGCCGGGAGTCGCCGTCGGTTTGGCACGCCCGCCGGGAGTTGCCGCCGTCGGTTTGGCACGCCCGCCGGGCGCTGCCGTCGGTTTGGCACGCCCGCCGGGAGTCGCCGTCGGTTTGGCACGCCCGCCGGGAG
>JAJPKG010000361.1 GCA_021323815.1 Pseudomonadota bacterium | reverse complement strand
CAGCGTGCGGTCGTCTTGCAACGCGTCGGGCAGCGCGGCCAGATCATATTCCTGCCGCCCGTTGGTTTTATCCCACAGGTTCAAGAGTGCCTGGGTGATGATGACCAGGCCCAGCGTCGCAATGGCCAGATAAGCCCCTGAAACGCGCAACGCCGGCCCCCCGACGATCACGCCCAGCACCAGCGCGGTCAGCATCGCCAGCACGACGCCCATGAGATAGGAAAAATGCAGATCGCTGGTGGTCCAGGCGAGGATGTATGCGCCGACACCGAAAAAGGCGGCGTTGCCCAGCGAGGGTTGCGCCGCGTAGCCGGTGAGGATATTCTGCGCCAGCGCAGCGATGATGAAAATGCCGATCAAGCTGACGCGATGCAACTCAAAATCAGCACTGAAGCCGAACATCTGATCATAGAGATCCGGCAGCAACGCCATCGCGCCGAGAACCATCAGCCCCCAGAGCCATGTGCGCCGCGCCACGATGATACGCAGCCAGCCAGGCATATCTTTGGGTGCGGTCGCAGCCTCCATTGTTTCAGGCATGGTCTCTGTTGTCATACGGCGTCTCCCCCATCTTTTCTTATAGCCATAGACTATCACTCCAATCTCCTCACTAAACAGCACCAAGCAGGAGCCAACCTCACCTCAGCACCCCCCTCCAACAAAGCCAGGGGGGGTGCCAAAAGGCAACGCGACCCAACCACTAGACACGCCGCAAACCCGCCTGCCCAAACAATCCCTGCGGGCGTAGCAACAGCACCGCGACGAAACCGCCGAATATCAATGCTGTGCGGATGCCAGGATCGCTGATATTCAGCGGGCCGATGGTATGGCCGGCCAGAACGAGCGCCAGCACGTTATCCACCAGACCGACCAGAATGCCGCCGAGCAGCGCGCCCGGCAGACTATCCAGCCCACCCAGCACCGCGCCGACAAAGGCCAGGATCAAGATCGGGTTCATGAAGGTGATGTCGATGAGGTTGGCGTTGGCGGCGACAAGGATGCCCGCCAGCGCGGCGATCACCGCACTCAGCGCCCAGGTAAACAGAAAGATCAAGCCGACTGGCACGCCCATCAGCCGCGCCGCCGGCAAGCCCTCCGAGGTGGCGCGCATGGCGATGCCGAGCTTGGTGCGCGTCAAAAACAGGGTCAGCGCGGCCATTACCCCCACTGTGACCAGGAGAATCACGCCATCGATGGCGCTGAAAAACACGCCGCCAACAGAGACGGCATAGCGGTCGAGCGGCGTAGAGAATCGCACCGGCTGATCGAGTTGCGGCCAGATCTGCTCCGCCGCTGTCTGCAACACCAGCGCCAGCGCCAGGGTGGCGATAGCTTTGGTGAAGACGGGCGCTTCCAGCACCGGACGCGCGAAGCCACGTTCCAGCACCATCCCCAGCAGCGCGGCGAAGATCAAGGCCAGCACAAAGGCCAGGGCGAAATTGCGCACCGGTCCCAGCAGCAAGACCGCCATGAAACAGGCGCACAGCGCCGCAATGGTGCCATAGGCAAAATTGAGCACGCCCGTCGTGCGATAGATGAGGGTGATGCCGAGCGCCAGCAAACCATAGAGGCTGCCGGTGACGAGTCCGGCGACGAGCACTTGAAGCAACGCGACCATCTTGCCTGCCTCCCCATCGAGAATGACAGATGATTCATCAATCATATTTTTCCTAGTATGCCATACCACGCCTGGGCTGTCAATCCCATTTTCGGGGAAATCTCTCGCCCACCCTCTTGACAAATCATCATCGATCAGGTACACCATATGATACATGACTCATATGTCATATGATTGTCGCACCGTGAGGCGAACCGCTTCGCCGATCCGGCCAGTTCATTCCACAAGGAGCCTTACACCATGTTGCGCTTGTCCCATCGCTGGGGCCGAGGCCGACGCTGCCTCCTGGGTGTCCTCTCCCTGGCGCTGATGCTGTTCGCCGCCTGCGGCAGCAACAACGGCGCTGCCGCTGTGCCCGGTGTCACCAACACCTCCATCTCCATCGGCCTGGTGCTCGACACCACCGGCCCATTGCAGATCATCTGCGCGCCCATCTTCGCCGGTGACCAACTGTATATCAACCAGATCAACGCGGCGGGCGGCGTGAACGGTCGCCAGATCAAACTGGATCAGGTCAGCGACAACGCGGACCCGACCAAGACGCGCGATGCGGTGCGCCAGTTGTTCGAGCAGGACAACGATTTCATGCTTTTCCAGGTCTGCGGTTCGGGCAACGCAAATGTCGCCTCGGCGTATACGAATCCGAAAGGCATCCCGTTCCTTGATCCCATCGGCGGCGGCGCGAAATATACGGATGATCAGGGCAACGCGCTGCCCTGGGTGTGGATGACGCAGCCGAACTATGGCGACGAAGGCCACGTGATGGGCTATTATGCCGCCACCACGCTCAAGGCCAAGAATGTGGCGTTGCTCTATGAGGATGACGTGCTGGGCTTGCGGCAAAAGACGACGTTGGGCGAAGCGCTCCAGAAATATGGCGCGAATCTGGTGGCCACCGTCGGCTACGCGGCGACCCAGACCGATTTCAGCGCGGCGGTACAGACGTTGAAAGCGGCGAACCCCGATCTTATCGTGCTCAACGGGCTGCCCATCCCCACCGCGACGTTTGTCGGCACGGCGACCAAGCTGCATTATCGCCCAAAGCTCGGCTATCTGGCGAACTATCCGATGGCCGATAATTCATGGGCCAAACTGCTCGGTCCGGCGGGCGAGGGCATTTATGTCAGCGGCTATTCCGACGTGAATACGCCCGTCGGCCAGGCATATCTGAAGGCAACGGCGGGCGATCCAACGTTCAGCGCGTACAAATTCTATGGCTATATTAACGCCAAGCTGCTGGTGGACGCGCTGATGAAGGCCGGCAGCAATCTGACGCGGACCGGCCTGCAACAGACGCTGAACACACAGTTCACCGACTATGACACCGGCTTTGGCCCGACCATCACTTGGTCCGCCACGCAGCACGGCGGCATCAGCGACTTCGAGTTCTTGCAGATCAAGAATGGTACGCTGACCACCGCCAGTTCGTTCATCAAGGCGTCTTCCGTCTGGCCGTGACGGACAATGGGAAGGAGAGGAGATTTGTGTCTCCTCTCCTTTAATGCTCTTGATCATCCTCTGACGATGCGTCAAAGCCCAGGATAGCGGCGATTTGCGCGCCTTGAGGATCTGCCTCAATGGCCTGGCTAAGGTGTTTGGCGTAGCGATAGGTGACATCCAGCGACTCATGCCCCAGGGCGGCCATCAATTCGAGCAAGCTTGCACCGCTCTTGAGCTTCATGGCCGCGAAGGTGTGACGGCTGCTATGGACCTTGCTCGCCTCTTCGCCAAACCAGCGAATATAGACATCGCGGATACCCCAATAGGAGAGGCGCGTACCCTGCTGAAGTTCGTCCCCTTCCACGCGCACCCACACCGGCGCGTCGGTCTTCCTTTCCCAGCCGGCATGATACCACCGGCGCAGCCAACTGCGCAGCGCGTCGGCAGCAAACGGTTCGAGGATGTTGAAAGGGCGCTTGCCGCCTTTGGCCTTCCATGTGAGGCGCAGCGACGTGCCAGCCGGGCTGATGTCACTAATGGAAAGATTCACGAGTTCTGAGGCGCGTCGCCCGGTCGAGAAGGCTACCGCCAGAATGGCCAGGTCGCGTTGTCCAAGCAGCGTCTGGATGGGAATCATCTTCAGCCGTTCTCTCACCAGGCGAAAGTCGAGCGGGGCTGCGCCTTGATATTCGCTGGGACGCGGGCGCTCAACGAGTTCGAGCGGGTTGCGCGCCAGTACCTCATGGCGCACAAGGTAGCGATAAAACGACGAGAGAATATCGAGGGTATGCTTGATGCTGCTTGGCCGCAAGGTGGTTTCCGCCTTGAAACGGCGCTGGGGCGTTGCAGCCCACTGTTCGGCAAACGCCGCGATCACGCGTGGCTCGGCGTCGAGTTCCAGGCCAGCCTCATGCAAGGCACGACGAAAGGCCAGCAAGACCCGTCGATATTCGTCCTCTGTCTTGTGGCTCCCACTCCGGTTACTTTTTGCCTGTAGCCACACTTCAATCCAATAAAGCCATCGATCCACATGTCCAGGGATCAATGCTTTCGTTTCGTTCTCATCTGCCATGTCCATGCCTCCTTTTAGTCGTCTTTATTTCTCTTGTTTATCGTATTACAACACATTCTTGAATAATTGTTGGCACAGCATATGACAAGTGTATAGATAAGAATATACATGGAAATATAATCCGTATCTATATAATGTAATAATTGCAGCAGTACAAAGCCTCAGATTGACTTCTACTAACATATATCAGAACCCATTGAGTTAGTTGGGACTCAACTAATCGCAGTTAGTGAGACTCCCCTTCGTCGATCCCGTTCTCTGTCTCTGCTGGCAACCATCTCTTATCCTCCACTATCTAGTATCTCGCCTATTACTACATATCAATAACCACATATGTTGGAATTGATCTAGCCTGAACATCCACTATCTTTTCTCATCGCTATGTTATTCTTGCATTTACTCTATGAAACAGCTAATGCATCATCTCTATAATGACTGGATTTACGTATAGATATGATCAAGGTTCATGGAACCTATCTCCTCAACCGTGTCAATAATCAGCATGTGCTGAAGAGGACCTTTCTTTCGATGCCGTTATTATTGCATCTGCTCTTCTTTTGGGAATTGATGCGGGGAACGTGCCAACTCAACCGCCACCACCTTCGGCTCACATTGGCCCAGCCGACATGGCAGAGGGGCCGTCACTGTTCACTGTGCCAGGCGTTGCGCGCCGTCGAGCAGAGCAGAGAGCAGACGCGGCCCACACTGTTGATGTGACGGATCGACACAGCAGTTATCCAGTTGATGAAACCACTGATCCGGCAACGGCAGGTCATGTTCCCATACCACACCAGGTGGATAGAGCAGATAGCAGTCCCAGGCAATCCAGTCTCCGCCTCCCAGCCGCCCGGCGAGATATCGCCCAACCAGCCGCTGCGGGTCGGCAAAACTGTGCAAGCGCGGATGGGCGAATCGTGCTGCCGCCTGCTCTGTGGTTGCCGGAGTATCGCCGGCGAGCATGGGCAGCCACACCACCAGCGCCTGAAGATCTGGCGTTGCTGCAATAACCTGCCGAACAGCATCGGCACCAAACAAGCATTCCGGGCAGGTCGGGGAGAGAGGAGCCACCAGACGTGGCACGTTGTGCAACGCATTGAACTGCGCGATGAGCGGATCGAGCCGCTGAGCGAGTGTGAGCATCATTTCCAGGATGTCTCCTATGAGAACGTCAAGGGACTGCTCTTGACAGTTCACCTTCGCTCGGATTATAGTGACTGAGAGGTCATTTTGTCAAGAAGAGCGGGCATGATACGCCGTATTTCCCTATTGCCTGCCTGGTGGTTTGTCATCAGTGTGGTCCTTGAGTCCAGCAGTAGGCAGCACCTGAGCTACCATGCCGGCATCGTTGGTGAGCAGACTCAGCAAGATATGCTCGGTCTCTAGATGATCATGACCCAGGGCGATGGCTTCCACACGTGCGCATCTTGACAACCATCGCTGGTGTGGCACTATCCTGACTGTAAAGTCACTTTGTTACGAGGGGTGCATCAGATGCCGCGACTCACCGCGATGACCCGCGCGGCCCGCGAAGCGCGCATCCTGAACGCTGCCGTCACCTGTTTCGCACACACGGGCTATCACGGCACGACGATGGAGGACATCGCCGCAGAGGCGGGCATCGCCAAAGGCGCAACCTATCTGTACTTTCCCACGAAAGAGGCGCTCTTTCTGGCACTGTATCAGCGGTGGGGCTGTGATGCGCGGGAAGCCATTCAGATCGCTCTTGCCGCACTTTCTCCGGCGGAGCGTGCCTCACCCAAGCGCATGCTGCGGCTGGTGGTCGAGGTGACGGGTCAGCACGTCCAGCGCAATGCAGCCTTATGCCGCGTCCTGATGGAAGGCCGCACGTTGGCGGCCTTTATCCCGGCCATCGCTGAACAGGTGACGCGTGAACAGTGGCAGAACCAGGCACAGATGGAGGATCTCATCCGAGCTGGGGTCGCTGCCGGTGAGTGGCCGCCGGAGACCGATGTTGCTACCCGTGCGACGCTCATCCGCGCCACGTTGCACGGCTTGATGGCCACCTGGCATGCCGCGCCTGGCTCCTTCGATTGGAACGCCGCTGCGATGGCAGTGATTGACTGGTAAACATGCGGCAGCGTCTCTTGATCGGCTATGCTACGATCTATCTATCAGGATATCCTGATAGATAGATCGTCAATTGCGGTAGGAGCATTTCCCTATGTCTGTCGCCTCCAACGGCCTTGCGACACCGACGCTGGCTGACGCGGAGCTGGCTGCACGGTTTTTCCGCACGCTGGGCGATCCCACACGAGTGCGCCTGCTCAACCTGTTACTTGCGGCACCAGAAGGCGAGCTGCGCGTGAGTGATCTGGTGACGGCGCTCGCGGCACCCCAGAGCCGTGTTTCGACGCATCTGGGATGTCTGCGCTGGTGTGGCCTGGTCCACACCCGGCGCGTGGGCCGCGAGACCTATTACCGCATCAGCGATCCACGAGTGCGCGACCTGCTGGCGCTTGGCAGCCAAATGGTGCGCGATCATGCGGCGGCGATTGCGAGCTGCGAGGTCGTGGCTGCATCTTCCAGAGAGGACTAAATAGCGATGCCTGCATCTTCCTACGACCTGCTGATTCTGGGCAGTGGCTCGACCGCCTTCGCCGCCGCCATCCGCGCGGCGGAGTTAGGCAAACACGCTGTCATGGTGGAGACCCTTACCATCGGTGGCACCTGCGTCAACCGGGGCTGCTTGCCCTCCAAGAACCTTATCGCAGCAGCACAGATCGTGCATGATGCCGCCCATCCCCGCTACCCCGGCATCACTCCGGCCCAGTTAGAGGTGAACGTCGCGGACCTCATCGCCCAAAAAGACGCGCTCATCCACGACTATCGCACTCAGCATTATGACCAGGTGCTCGACCAGACGGCGGAGCGCGCTCCCATCGATTTAGTGCAGGGGCATGCCCGATTGCTCGATGCTCACACCGCGCTCGTGACGCAGCCCGATGGGACCACCCAGACGCTGCGGGGCGAACACATCCTGATCGCCACCGGATCGCATCCCGCCATGCCGGACATCCCCGGACTGCGCGACACACCCTATCTCACCAGCGATCTGTTGACCAGCGGCGAAGTGGAAGAACTGCATACGCTGCCCCCGTCACTCATCATCGTGGGGGGTGGATATATCGCCGTGGAACTGGGGCAACTGTTCGCGCGACTGGGCAGCCAGGTGACGCTCCTGGTGCGCTCCACGCTGTTGCGTGGGTACGAGCCGGAGATTGGCGCGGCACTCACCGACCTTTTGCGCGCTGAAGGATTGCGTATTCTCACCGATGCCCAGGTGCAGTCCGTTACCGGCGATGAGCAGCAGATCGCCGTCACGTTCACTGCCGGTGGGCAGCCGCAAACCATACGCGCAGCGAAGCTCCTCATTGCCGCAGGTCGCACGCCCAACACGAGGGATCTTGGCCTGGAAGCGGTGGGCGTCAGATTCGATGCACATGGTGCGGTGCAGGTCAACGATTTCTTGCAAACCAGCATCCCGCACATCTGGGCAGCAGGCGACGTGATTGGGCAGGAGACGGCCAGCCAGATGGCGACGCCGGTGGGCGCGCATGATGGCGGCATCATCGCCAGCAATGCCTTTTCCGGCACCCGCCAGAAGGTCAATCATCGGGTGATCCCGCGCGCGATCTTCACCGATCCACAGGTCGGCGTGGTGGGGTTGACTGACGAGGAAGCGAATGCCCAGGGCATCGAGTGCCAGTGCAATGCCATCCCCATGAGCGCGGTGCCCCGTGCGGGAGCGGTGCGCGACACGCGGGGTCTCATCAAGATGGTGTTGGAGCGGCCCACCCAACGCGTCGTGGGCGTCTCGATGCTGGGGCGCGATGCTGGCGAGGTGATTCACGAAGCGGCGATGGCGCTGCGCTTTGGCGCGACGATTGATGACTTCATCGATATGATTCATGTCTATCCGACGATGGCCGAGGCGCTCAAGATCGTCGCCATCTCGTTTCGCAAAGATTACACCAAGTTATCCTGTTGCGCCGGGTGACGCCAAACGGAAGAACCGTTTTCGGGAGTACGACGCCACACGGACGGTGCCGCTTGCTGCCCACCTGCGCCAACGCTATCCGCGCGTCACGACTTGTCTTATCCACCCACCTGACCGGATAGCTCCGGGATGTCCGTCCCTCTGGCTGACCGTGCTATGTCGATCGCTCGTGCGCTTGACAACGATCTCCCCTCAATTCCTGGCGTTCTTGTTCGAGCAGATCATCTGGTAATGGCTGCCAGTGACCAATGATCTCTGCCGCTTCGGGAAGCTCTGCCGTTCCCTCAGGCTGCGTAACCAGCCGATAAACTCGTCGCCATTCTGGAACAACGAAAGGAGATGACGCTGTTCCTTGCATCATTTCGACTCCAATATAGGTCGTTCCCCCCATCGCCCAGATCTCCACAGATGTTCCCAGCGTGCGAGCAAGTGCTTCCTTCAGTACCTCATATGAGGTGTGTGTCAGCGCTTCTTCGCGCAGGAAGGCCGCCAGAGCGCGATACTCAGGGGTGGCATAGCGCCCGAAATCACTGGGGTGATCGGGCACTAAATAGATGGTAGCAGTTGGTTGCATAAACAGCTCCTCAGTTTGGCGCGATATCTGCGGTCATCCCGCAGGTCAAGCATCTTCGGCGAGCGGTTGGTCGTATAGCTCGCATGGGAGATGCGCTTTCCCCGCTCAAAGGAGGAGCACAGCGTTTTCGCATATGTTTGCCCGGCATATATAGCGAGAGAAGAAGAGAGGAGCAGCAACGGGGGGAGAGTGTCAACCAGCGTTCACAGAGGAACAGTGGCAAGGACTCAAGCAACACTGCGTGTTCGGCGCACATTCTTCACTACTATGGACATGGCATGCCGCATAGGGCGTGCCAACCCTGCTCGTCCGGGATGGCCTGCTACACCGCTAATCCTATAAAATGGCGAAGGAGTTTCATATAGTGGTTGGGGTTATATCCAAATGCCCCACAATGGATAGCGCTATCGACAAAGTAGGTGTTTACTGGAACCTTGCTTCGCTCGGCTGCTGCCGCTATTTGGTGGGCGTGCTCAAGCCCCACAAAAGGATCGTGGCGTGCATGAATTAACAACAATGGAATCGTGTTTACGGAAGATAGATGATTGAGGCGCGCTTGCAAGCGTTGTATTGATACAACAGGGCGCGCTATCAAGGCTTGGTGGAAGCGCCATCGGAATAAACTGCGCCCACCAATCAGGATCAGATGCGCGAGCAAGGGGAACACCGTATGGATCATGCGCCATGGGCGGTGCCAACGCTGCGTCAGTTGCTCAAGGTGCTGAGCGATCATCTGATGCAACACCACATCTAAGCGTGCATACGCACTGTCGGCGATGATCCCTCCGATTTCATCTCGCGTTGGAAGCAATAAGGCGACTGCTGCCCCCATCGAAAACCCATGAATGAAGATTTTTCCTGCGATGGTTTCCGGCTGCTGCATCACGAGATCGATTGCGGCTGTCAAGTCCGCAACCTCGGCATTGCCGCCACTCGTTGGCACTGAGGCGCTATCCCCATGCCCGCGATAGTCGAACAGCAAAACATTACAGCCAAAGCGATATTCTAAGGCTGCCACGGAACGCAGGTGAATGCGAGGCACATGGAACCCATGACTGAGAATAACAGTAGGTGCCGGGGAGGGTTGCGCCCAGAAATCTCCTTGCAAAAGCGGTCCACCAGGTGCCGCGAACTGGACGGAGCGCTGTAAGGTGGGCGGCGGTTCGGCCTCGCCCTGTGGGAAGCCCCACTCCCTCCAAAAAGGCCCATCAGCTGACAAGGTCACACCTGGACGAGTCAACTCCATTAAAAAATGGCGAGCGATTACGAACCATGCACTCAGCGCGGCACAGATAACAGCTCCGACACAGACTGTCAACCATAATAAAAGATTCATCAATATGACGCTCCTTAGGATGAGCCACGTTACTATGTACTGAAGAAACGGCACCCATCTCCTACGCATTTTTTCCTCCAAAATGGCTATTCACCAGCTTCATTAGTTTCTACAGTGTGCGCTGGTGCACTCAAATGTCGTTATCCCCGCTCATTCCGCAGATGGAGCAGAAAAAAAACTCCTGATCCTTATCATGGACAATCTCAACTTACAGAGTAAGTAAAAAATCTTTCAACCCAGTAACGTTCTATTATAATATTCAGATAGATCGCTAGAAGTAACAACTATCGTGTAAATACACGATATCTTGAAAGCAAGATAAGCCTGATGCTAGAGATTCTAGACAGACTAATGATAGAGCATCCCGATTTCCTGGATCTCAGCGAAAAATAGCGGAAAATCGCCGTGTTCCGTAGATTATGTATGCAAATTTGTATTTTCGCACATATTTGGGCGCCGTCATTTTCCCCGCCGGAACCAGCCGAAAAAGGTGATTTTCACTCAAATATGGTGATAACTACGTATCAGTGTGGCCGCCGATTGATCTGCTCTTATAGTTACTAGTACGATTTTGTTCTTTTGTATACATATGATACATTATGAGTGTACTCAGATACTCTCTCGAAATAGAGTAAATGTACTGTCACCGTATTGGGCCATTACGTATTTTTACTCATCTGATAAGTCCTTATCTATCTGTGTACTCATTATTTGGCTTCCCAGGTGCTTGCGCGAAATGTGGGGGACCAACCCGATCATTTCCTCTTCCGCAAGATGTTCCACGTAGCGTTTTGTTGCGCCGAGGTCGGAATGCCCCAGACGGAACTGGACTTCAACGATAGTCGCCGGACGGCGTCCCTCGCTGGGATCGCCCTTGAGCAAATTGATGGCATAGGTGTGGCGCAACGCGTGGGGCGAGATGCGCTTGCCGGGGGCCAGCTCGCCCCGTGCTTGCGCGAGATCGGCGATGCTGTCGATGATGCGGCGAATGTGCGTCGCTGTCAGGCGTCGTTCCTGCCCCTCCCCCTGGCGCGTGCGCCGCGAGATCCACAATGGCAAGGCGCGGTCCGCCGCCGAGGCAAAGTTGCGCTTGGTGTCGGCGATGTAGTCGATGATCAGCGCGGCATCTTCCGCCGCCAGTTCCACGCGCCGGCGCTTATTCCCCTTGCCATGCCGCACGTCCAGCCACCACGTGCCGTTCGATTCATAGAGATCCCCTACATCTAGATCTGCCAACTCCGCCGCACGTAATCCGGTAGCCAACGCGACGGTGATGATCACCAGATCGCGCTGCGCGTATTGCGCGTCTTTGCCGCGATAGACGCGCCGCCAGGTACGCTCGCGCATCACACGCTGGGGAAAGGGCGTCGTTTCCAATGGCTGGGGGGTGACAGCGGCGGCAAGCAGCGGCGCGATTTCCCCCGCAGACAGCACATGATAGGGCCGGCGCTGGT